>CALWGS010000206.1 GCA_944380155.1 uncultured Lachnospiraceae bacterium | reverse complement strand
GTCCTGCCGGGTCCGATTTCCACGAAGGTCGTCACACCGTCCTGAATCATCCGCTCCATCGTCTGCTGCCACAGAACCGGGGAGTAGACCTGCCGTCCCAGGATATCCCGGATGTCGGACGTCTCTGTTACGTAATCCGCGGTCAGGTTCGCCAGATACGGAATGGACGGGGCATGAAGCGTCTTCGATCCAAGGTAGTCCTTCAATTCCTCTCCTGCCCGCTTTAACAGCGGAGAATGGAACGGTCCGCTGACATTAAGCGGAATCACCCGCTTCGCGCCTGCCTTCGCAAGAAGCTCTCCCGCTTCCTGTAAGGCCGCCTTCTCCCCGGATATTACAATCTGGCCGGGACAATTATAATTAGCCGGGGCAACCGCTCCCCCGCGCGCGCTCACTTCCCCGCACACGGCGCGCACGGTATCCGGAGCGGCGCCGAGCACCGCCGACATTCCGCCGATTCCGGGCGCCGCATTCTCCATCAGAATTCCCCTCTTACGGATAGCGGGAATCAAATCCTCAAAGGACATGACACCGCACGCAAGCATCGCCGCATATTCCCCAAGACTTAAGCCCGCGCAGACATCCGGACGGATTCCAAGCGTCTCAATCCTTGCAAGCATCGCCGCCATCACCGTCACCATTGCGGGCTGCGTATACTCTGTTTTGTTGAGTCTGTCATTCTCCTCAAAGAGCAGGGCCCTCATATCAAAGCCCAGGATTTCAGATGCCTGATCAATCCGCTTTGCCGACTCCTCATAAGCAAGGAAGGACTCACCCATCCCGACATACTGCGCCCCCTGTCCGGGAAACAAGAATGCAATCGTTTCGCTCATCGAAAGACCTCCACGCAGCCGGCAAGCCTCTCCTGCGCCTGCGCCATAATCTCATGAATAATCTCCGCGCAGGACTGGCGTTTCGTGATAAGTCCCGCAACCTGTCCCGCCATCACCGTACCGTTGGCGACATCGCCTTCCATCACGGCGTTACGAAGGGAACCAATCGTCAGCTTCTCCAGCTCCTCAAAGCCCTTTCCTTCATTCTCCAGCTTCATGTATTCCCTTGTCATAGTATTGCGCAGAGAACGTACCGGATGCCCGTGGCTTCTTCCGGTCACAACGGAATCGATATCCCTTGCCTTCATGACGCGCTCTTTGTAATTCTCATGAACAATACACTCGTCGGCAACCAGGAACCGGGTACCGATCTGAACAGCCTCGGCTCCTAAGAGGAACGCTGCCGCAAGTCCCCTTCCGTCTCCGATGCCGCCCGCCGCGATCACGGGAATGGAAACCGCGTCACAGACCTGCGGAACCAGCGCCATGGTCGTCATCTCTCCGATATGCCCGCCGGATTCGCAGCCTTCCGCCACCACCGCGTCCGCGCCGTACTTCTCCATGCGCTTTGCAAGTGCGGTAGACGCCACAACGGGAATCACCTTAATTCCCGCAGCCTTCCACATCTGCATATAGCCCTCCGGATTTCCCGCTCCGGTTGTAACAACCGCAACCTTCTCCTCCGCGACCATCTGCGCCACCTCCGGCGCAGCCGGGCTCAACAGCATGATATTCACGCCGAACGGCTTGTCCGTCAGCTCTCTGGTCATGTGAATCTCTTTCCTGATCACCTCGGCAGGAGCGCTTCCCGCCGCAATGATTCCAAGCCCCCCTGCCGCCGAAACCGCGCCCGCAAGGTTATGCTCCGCTACCCAGGCCATACCTCCCTCAATAATCGGATATTCTATCTGTAATAATTCCGTAATTCTTGTCTTCATGTTCCTTTCGTACCTTTCCGCAGGATTTAGGCCTCAATTCCTCTGCCCTTAAGATATTCCATCAGCTCTCCGAGCGTTGCAACGCCGTTTAACTCCTCCGCCGGAAGCTCAATGTCATAGGTCTCCTCAATTGCCATAACAATCGAAAACAGATCCAGGGAATCCGCTCCCAGATCATCCTTCAGAGAGGTCTCCTCCGTAATGCTCTCCTCCTCGATATTTAACTGCTCCGCTACGATCTTCTTTAATGTCTCCCACATGATAATCTGCTCCTTTTCTCTTTTCTTTTTCTTATTTTTTTCAAAACCGCAGGGTATGAACCACGCGGCCGCGTCTGGCCAGCACTGCCGCCATAATCAGGACAAGCGTTCCAAGCCCGATTGTAATACCTGAGAACATTTTCAACCTGGAACGAAGCCGCTTTCTGAAAACCTCCGCCGAATGCTTAGGAGAACGGCAGGAGCACTCCATATCCTTTTCGATATAGTTATTCTCGAGCAAATCAAGAGCAATTCCGCCGATTAATTCTATTAATGTCCTGTCATCTAATTCTATATCCTGTCTGTGTCCGCTCATACGCTCACTCCTTTTCAAACTCCCGCTTCATCCTGACCCTGAGCCTTGACAGCCTGGTATCCACCGCCGATCGGCTCATACCAAGTGCCCGGGCAATCGTATCCGATGCCTGCAGATAAAAATATTTTCTGATTACCAGCTCTCTGTCGCGCTCCTCAAGACCCCGGATAATTTCTCCAAGCCTTCCGAAATCCTCCTTCTTAAGGACATGCGCTTCCACATTTCTGCTCTGATCTGCATACTCCTTCGCGATTTCACTCAGGTCATCAGGGAGCTCTGTCTCCTCCTTGCGGCTCAGATCCCGAAGCCTGTTCAGGGCGGTATTTCTGGCAATTACTTTCAGATACGTCTTCAGGGACGCCTTCTTCATATCAAAGCTGTCCATGGAGCTCCAGAACTTCAAATAAGTATCGTTCACGCACTCCTCCACATCCTGCGGCCTCCCCTTCAGGATTCCAACCACAATGTGAATCAGAAGCTTCTCATACTGTTCTGCCAGCGCCCGGATTCCGTCCTCTCTCGATTGCATCAAAAGCTCGATAATCGCTTCGTCCGTCATAGCTTCAGCCTCCTTTGAACCTGCCTGTTTACCTATACACGGATTATTTCATAATCTTACATGAATGTTAAAAATTTTTTTAAATGATCGGCAGACAGACTGTCTTCTCCATCTCCCATGGTTCAACACAAAAAAAGAGGACCCCCTCTCCAGGAATCCTCTTACATCTTCAACTGTCTTACGCTTCTACCTTGATGATCTCTTTCTTATTATAAGAGCCGCAAGCCTTGCATACGCGGTGAGGCATCATTAACGCACCGCACTTGCTGCACTTCACCAGGTTCGGAGCAGTCATCTTCCAGTGTGCTCTGTGACTGTCTCTTCTGGCTTTGGAATGTTTATTCTTCGGACAGATAGCTCCCATTGATTACACCTCCTTAAAGTTGTTAAATATATCTCGGATAACAGCCATTCTTGGATCCGGTACTGTGCGGTCGCAGCCGCACTCCCCCTTGTTCAGGTTGGCGCCGCATACGGCACAGATTCCCTTGCAGTCCTCCCTGCACAGAACCTTCATGGGAAATCCTATCAAGATTTCGTCATAGACCAGCCGGTCTGTGTCCAAATCGTATCCGCTAAGATAACTGGTTTCATCCAAATCTCTGGTCCGCTCTTCCTCCGTCATTGAGAAGTCCAGCTCCTTCGTGACGGAAATGGGAATCGTCACCATTACCTCGGACAGGCACCTGTCACAGGGCACGGCAAGCGTAACCGCCGCGCTGCCGTCAAGAAGCAGCTTCCTGTTCCCGAGATTCGTGATGGTAAGATCCAGCTCATCCTTGTGACGGAACTCATAACTCATGCCGTTCATCTCAAAGGAATCCAGACCAATCGGTACTCTCAGTCCGCGTACCGCATTCGCTTCGTTCATAATCTCAGATAATTGAATCTTCATCCTTCTCTCCTGTCCACGTGAAAGTAAGCGTCCAAAAATTCACACTGTTCATATTATAACCACGAGATCCGGGTTTGTCAACGCTAAATTTACTATTTTTACTCCCGCAGATTACTGAGTTCTAAGCTCCGCTCCCAGCTTCTTGCCGAGCTTCTTCATCACCTGCTCCGCGGTCTGTTCAATCTCCTGAGAGGTGAGGGTCTTCTCATCCGATCCGATGGTAAGGCGGATGGTGACGGACTTCTTTCCTTCCGGTATCTGCCTGCCCCGGTACTCATCGACGAACGAAGCTTCCTTCACAAGCGCGGCCGCCTTCTTCTGGCCCATAATCGCATCGTAGATATCAACCCATTTCGAATCCGAGTCAAACAGCATGGAGATATCATAATCGGTCTCCGGGTACTCCGCAAGATGCGTGAAGCGGTTGGTTCTGGACTTAAGCGGCTTAAGCTTCGAAGCATCCAGCTCAAAAAGAATGACGGAGAGATTCTTAATTCCGCACTCTAAGGACACCTTCTTTGCAACAAGTCCCATGTCGCCGATTTTCTCATCGCCCAGATAAAGGTTCAGCCATACAACATTGTCTGCCCAGACCGGCTTCTCCTCTTTCCTGAAATCAAATCCCTCCATATGCGTGTAGCGGGGCATGAATTCCAGGACGCCCTTCGCTTCTCTGAACAGCCCGGAAATGCTCTTCTCACTGCTGGCGAAGGCGGCTCCGATGTGCCTGCGCTGTTCGGGGAGCGATTCTGTCTCATCATACAGGGAGCGGTAATTCCGATCGAAGAATACCTGTGCCTCCTCGAAAATCGAGAATTCATCGAAGTAACGCTCATTCTTGGCCACTGCCTCACAGAGGTTCGGAAGCAGGGAAGAACGGATGTAGCCCTGATCCGGAGCAGGAGGCGTAGAAAGCCTTAATACTCCTTCTGTACCGGGAAGCACGGCGTGAACGAAGGTATCGCTCATCCAGGGGTAGGTATACACTTCCTGCATTCCGCAGCGGACTGCCAGATACTCCTTGATATTCCGAATCAGATCCTGATCCTTCTGGTTGATCGCGCCTTCAAAGGCCGTCGTAAACGAAGTCGCCTCGAAGTTGTCATAACCGTACATTCTGGCGACCTCCTCCATCACATCATCCTTGATGGAGATGTCGCCTGTGGAACGCCAGGCCGGAGCAGTCACATGCATCGTATCCCCGTCAATCTGAACCTCGAATCCAAGATTGGTCAGCTTCCTGCTGATCGCGTCGTTCGAGAGATCCTTGCCGAGGCGCTTCGCAAGCCAGGTCAGGCTGACATCAATTTCAGCCCGCTTTAATTTCTTCACATACCGATCGCAGAATCCCGTCACTTTCATCTGCGGGTACAGCTCTTTAAAATACTGCATGGACAGCGAAAGAGCCTGATCGCACCGCTCCGGATCCACCGCCTTCTCATACCGCGAGGACGCCTCGGTACGGGTGTCATAGCGGAGAGCCGTTCTGCGGATTCCGGTGGACTCAAAATTAGCAATCTCAAGAATCACCCTTTTGGTATCCGGCAGAATCGAATCCTTCGCGCCGCCCATAACGCCGGCTAACGCAACCGGTCCCTGCGCATCCGTAATGACCAGGTCATCCGCGCAGAGATCGATCTCCTTATCATTTAAGAGAAGCAGCTTCTCGCCCTCTAATGCCTGCCTGACCACAATATGATCCTGGATATTATCCGCGTCGAATGCATGCGTCGGATTGCCGGTGGCAAGCATCACATAATTCGTAATATCCACCAGCGCGTTAATCGGACGCATTCCCGCCTTCCAGATCCGGTTCTGCATCCGGTACGGCGACGGCTTCACCTCCACTCCGGACATTTCCACGCCGATATACCTCGAGCACCTCTCCGGAGCCGTAATCTCGACCTTAAAATCGGACTCCGCATTCGTCTCAAACGGCGCAAACTGCTTCAGCGGAAGGTCATACAGAGCAGCAATCTCTCTTGCAATTCCATAGTGCCCCCACAGATCCGGACGGTTGGTCATGGACTTGTTATCAATTTCAAGCAGAACATCCTCCATATCCAGTGCCTTCGCAAGAGGAGTGCCCGCGGGCACATCGAACGCGGACAGATCCAGAATCTCCGCCTCTTGGGACGCCGGGAACAGATCTCCCAGTCCAATCTCATCCGATGCGCAGATCATTCCGAAGGACTCCACTCCACGAAGCTTGGAATTCTTAATGACAACCGGCTCTCCTTCCCCGTGCCAGCGCACCACCGCGCCCGGACAGGAGACAGCCACGCGCATTCCTTCCTCCAGATTGATTCCTCCGCAGACGATATTCTTCGGCTCTCCGTCTCCAATATCCACCTTGCATACCCTCAGCTTATCCGCATTGGGATGGGGCTCTAGCCGCTCAAGGATACCGACCACCATCTTGTCAAAGCGGCGGGCAAGCTCCTCCACGTCTTCTACCTCTACGGTAGACATGGTCAGATCATATGCCAGCTTCTTCAGATCCATATCCTCCGGGATCGCGACATAATCCTTAATCCACGATAACGATAATTTCATCTCAGTCACCCTCCTATCTGAACTGTCTCAGGAATCTTAAATCAGCGCTGTGAAACAGTCTGACGTCGTCCACGCCATAGCGCATCATAACCAGTCTGTCCAGTCCGATATTGACATAGAAGCCGGTATATTCATCCGGATCCAGCCCGGCTGCGCGTAAGACATTTGGATGCGGGGATCCGCCCGGCATAACCTCAATCCAGCCGACATGCTTGCACACGCTGCATCCCTTGCCTCCGCAGACCTGGCACTGCATATCAATCTCAAATCCCGGCTCCACGAACGGGAAGAATCCGGACCGCATCCGGACCGGCACATCCGTTCCGAACACCTTGCTTAAAATACTCTTAATCATCACCTTGCCGGATGTGAAAGTGATATCCTTATCGACAATCAGCGCTTCATACTGGAAGAACGCCCTCTCATGATGCGCATCCGTTGTCTCGTTACGGTAGACACGCCCCGGATAGACAAAGCGGTAGGGCGGCTTGTGAGTCTGCATATAGCGGACGCTCTCTCCTGTCAGATGGGGCCTTAAACAAAGCTTCTCGCTGGTTTTCCCGCTGTCATGCCCCTCCAGCCAGTATGTGTCCATGCTCTCCCTTGCCGGATGATTCGGCGGGAAGTTCAGCTTATCAAACGCATACAGTTCACTGGTAATATCATCCCCCGCAAAGATCTCAAATCCCATGGAACGGAAGGTGTCATTCAGATCATAGCACATCTGCGTAATCGGATGAAGGCCTCCTGAGCTTGGCATAATACCGGGTACGGAGCAGTCAAAATCCGGGGAGACCTCGGAAGCCTTCAGCTTCAGATCCATCCTCTTTGCGTCAATCAGATCCGTGATCTGATTCTTCGCCTGATTCAGCAACTTTCCCATCTCGGGCCGGATCTGCGGATCCAGCTTCGGAATCTCCTTCATGAAGAGACTTAATGAACCCTGTTTACCGATATACGCGCTCTTGAGATTCTGCAGCTCATTCTCATTCGCCGCCGCGCCAATCCGCTCCTGCGCTTCTGATAAAATGCCGTTGATTTTATCTTTCATTCTGATTCTCCTTTCTGTTGTGAGCCGGAGCCCGCCGGAAGTCACCCGCGATTTCATATGAACATGTTTCATATGAACATGTTTCATACGAAACATAAAAAAACATCGTCACTTGCTGATTCTACAAGGGACGATGTCAATCGCGGTACCACCCTGCTTCAGAGTACCCTTCCCGGCACTCCGCACTCGCTTTGTGTAATCGGTCTGCTACACGAACATCCGGCTTACCGCCCGGATCTCTCCGCGCTTTTCGCCGAAAGGCTCCCATACTGAAGCTTCCGGAAGGCTCATGCGGAATGTTCTCAGCCGGCGGCATTCCGTCTCTGTCTCACTACCTCTCCCGTACTCACATATGTTCACAGCCTGATGTGTATTCCTTTCAAACACACTCTAAAATCCAGACTATTATTGCATAGAATCAGGTATTTGTCAATCAAGAAATTGGTACCGGATCTCCTTCCAAAGACAAGCTCCCGTCTTCCGGCCGGAATCAGATTCCATCGGAATCAAATTCCGCCGGAATCTGACGATAAAAAGCCGGGGACACTCTCCTCATATGAAAGAGTGATCCCCGGCCGATACCGCCCTTACAGCAGCGCCACGGTCTCCCTGGCAATGGCAAGCTCTTCATTCGTAGGGATGACCAGAACCTTCACCTTGGAGTCCGGTGTGGAAATCACGCACTCCTGTCCGCGGATCGCGTTCTTCTCCTCGTCAATGGTAATTCCCATATATCCGAAGTGATCGCATACCTGCTTCCTGACTCTCTTGTCATTCTCTCCCAGGCCTGCGGTAAATGCAATGGCGTCCACGCCGTTCATGGCGGCGATATAGGATCCGATATACTTCGCGACACGATACACGAACACCGAGAACGCTTCCTTCGCCCTTTCGTTGCCCTCATTCGAAGCCTTCTCCAGATCACGGAAATCGCTCGATACGCCGGACATACCGTAGACGCCGGACTTCTTGTTGAGGATTGTCATGATCTCATCAATCGTCTTGCCCTCCTTATGGGAGATAAACTCGATAATAGCCGGATCGATATCCCCGCTTCTGGTTCCCATAATCAGGCCCTCCAGCGGAGTCAGGCCCATGCTCGTATCCACGGACTTGCCGTTGTGGACGGCCGTAATGCTCGCTCCGTTGCCAAGGTGGCAGACAATGATCTTGGAGTTGTTCAGATCGAGCCCCGCAACTGCCGCAGCATGCTTGGATACGAAACTGTGGCTGGTCCCGTGGAAGCCGTATCTTCTGATCTTGTACTTATCATAGTATTCATACGGAAGTCCATACAGATACGCGTCCTTGGGCATCGTCTGATGGAACGCGGTGTCGAAGACGGCTACCATGGGAACACCGGGCATAATCGTCCTGCACGCATTGATTCCAATCAGGTTCGCCGGATTATGTAAGGGCGCCAGCTCATTACACTCTTCAATTGCCTCAATGACCTCATCCGTAATGACGACGGAGGAAGCGAACTTCTCGCCGCCGTGAACCACCCTGTGTCCGACCGCTCCAATCTCATCAAGAGACGCAATCACTCCGTGATTCGGATCGGTCAGCGCATTCAACACCATCTGGATTGCCACCTCATGGTTGGGCATGGCATCCTCAATCACGACCTTCTCGCCGCCCGCCGGCGTATGGTTCAGCCTTCCGTCGATTCCGATTCTCTCACACAGGCCGACCGCAAGCGCCTTCTCGGTCTTCGAATCGATCAGCTGATACTTTAACGAAGAGCTTCCGCAATTAATGACTAATACGTTCATATCCTATCTCCTTATCCTTCCGGCTGTTATTCCTGCGCTGCAGCCTGCACCGCGGTGATTGCGATAACTCCTACGATATCCTCAGACGAACATCCTCTTGACAGATCGTTGACCGGTTTCGCGATACCCTGGGTGATCGGACCGTAGGCCTCTGCCTTCGCAAGTCTCTGGGCAATCTTATAGCCGATATTGCCGGCATCCAGATCCGGGAAGATCATAACATTCGCTCTGCCCGCAACCTCGCTGCCGGGAGCTTTGGAAGCGCCTACCGACGGAACAACCGCCGCGTCGAACTGAAGCTCTCCGTCAATCTTGATGTCCGGATACTGCTCCTTCGCAATTCTGGTCGCCTCAAGCACCTTGTCCACATCCGCATGCTTCGCGCTGCCCTTGGTGGAATGGGACAGCATGGCCACATACGGCTCCTTCCCGACAAGAAGCTCGAAGGTCTTCGCGGAGGTACCCGCAATCGCGGCAAGCTCCTCCGGATTCGGATTCTGAACCAGACCGGAATCCGCGAAGATAAAGGTGCCGTCCGCGCCATATTCACAGTTCGGAACAACAATCACGAAGAACGCGGAGACCAGCTTGGTTCCCGGAGCCGTCTTCAGAATCTGAAGGCACGGACGCAGAGTGTCCGCCGTAGAGTGGCACGCGCCAGAAACCATACCGTCCGCATCGCCGGCCTTCACCATTACGACGCCGAAGGTCAAATAATCCTTCAGCAGGATCTCTCTTGCCTTCTC
>CALWGS010000205.1 GCA_944380155.1 uncultured Lachnospiraceae bacterium | reverse complement strand
AGTTTTCTCTTTGTGCATTTTGTCGCCGCAGAAGCTCGGGGCGGACACCTCGCAGGCGGGGCCTTTGTCCTGCCAAAGCCGCATCCGCGTAAGTATCATCAATATACTCAGCGATATCAGCGAACAGCTTCTCTCCAATCTGATAAGACTTCTTATCGAAGATCACCAAATAGACGGTCATATCATTCTGAAGCAGGAACTCGCCAATCGTATCAATGGCGACCCGGAGCGCCTGATCCTTTGGATAGCCATAGATACCGGAAGAAATCAGAGGGAAGGCAACGGTCTCGCACTGCCTGTCCTTCGCAAGCGCCAGAGCAGTCCGATAGCAGGAAATCAGCTTCTCGCGCTCGCCGTGCCTGCCGCCCTGCCAGCAAGGTCCCACAGCATGGATCACATACCGACAGGGCAGCCTGTAAGCATTCGTTATCTTCGCGCTGCCGGTTTCACAGCCGCCAAGCCCCCTGCACTCCTCAAGCAGTCCCGGGCCTGCGGCGCGATGAATACAGCCATCCACCCCGCCGCCTCCCAGAAGCGATGAATTTGCCGCATTCACGATTGCGTCTACCTTCATTTTTGTAATATCATTCCTGACAATTTGTAATGGCATGGAAACACCGCCTTTCTTGCAAGCAGCCCCCGAGCTCCCTCCCGTATTGCGAAGGCTTCGTATCAGAGCAGTTCTTTTATCTTTCTGGCGAGGAAAATATGCATGAGCAACCCGGCATCAGAGAGAAGGGGCATAACTCATTTTTCCGTCAGCGAAATTTTACAGGATCTCAGTCATTGCAAAGAAACCGAGTGCCGGTCATCCTGCACGACTTGCGGACAAAGGAAAAACCGGCAACGCAGATGCATCGCCGGCTTCATGACGGAGCGGGTGGGATTCGAACCCACGTGCCCTTTCGGACAACTTGATTTCGAGTCAAGCTCGTTACGGCCTCTTCGATACCGCTCCAACTGCCTTACTCAACCGAGAACTAATTATACTACACTCTCCCCTTCTTTGCAAGCGAAAAATGAAAAAATCTCAAATCTGATCTCTCATACCATCCGCAGGCAGTTCCCCACTCCCGACCGGACGGCCCCGCCCCGTTACATACTGTAACGGAGCAGGAAAAGCTCGACACCAATCTGATCCGCCATTCTTCCGGTCTTCACCCGTTCTTCGATATCTGTCCCGAACGCAATCGCTTCCTTCAATCTGGCATCACTGAAGTTCTTCGACTGGGTGATGTATTTGGACACCGTATAGGGCGGAATGGAGAGCTTCTTTGCGATCTCCGCATTCGAAGCTCTATGTCCGACCAGATCCCTGGTGCGAAGCAGCAGATTGAACTGCCGGATTAACAGGTATAGAATTGTTAACGGCCTCTCGCGAACCGCAATCAAATCATAATACAGCGCAAGCGCTCTTTTCTGATTCTTCAAGGCGACCGCCTCCGTCATCTGGAAGATCTTCCCGGTGATCTGTTCCGTGCAGACCGCGTCAATATCCGCCTCCGTAATCACTTCTCTGTCATAAGCGTAGCATATCAGCTTCTCCAGCTCGTTCCGGATATGGTTCATATCACTGCCGGTCTTTGAGAGGAAGTATTCTGTGGCCGCGGCAGTGATCCTCTTGCCCCCGTCCTTTAAGACGGAGGCCGCGAACACCTTCAGATTCGCCTCATCCAGCCCGTTCATCTCGCTGATGCAGCCAATCTCCTTCACCGCCTTGTACAGGCGGTTCCGCTTATCCACTTCGCTTTCCTTAAAGATCAGAATCGTGGATGCGGGCATGGTTCTCAGATAATCCGCCATCGGGCTCTGTGACTTAAACCATCCGCTGTCTTCAATCGCGATCAGCCGCCGCTCCGCGAAGAAGGGAAGCGTCTCCGCCATCCGGATCACCTCGTCCGCATCGATCCCCCTGCCTTCATAGCGGGAATAATTCATCTCATCCCCGCCGTCCAGAATCGCATCCTTTAACTTGCCGCAATACAGGGTCTTCAAATATTCTTCTGTTCCGCAAAGCAGGTAGACCGGCTTAAACGTCCCTTGCTTAATATGCTCCTTAATCGTCTTCATCTCTTAATATACCTTAATCCCCTTAAGAAGAACTTCGTCTCTTGCCGAAGTAATATGTATCTTAAGTGTGCGTACCGTGCGGTCCGAATCATCAATCAGAGGATTCTGCTCCGCGAACGGATCCTGAAGCTGGCAGATCTTCTTATGTCCGATGCAGGTTCCATGATAGAGTGCGTACCGCTCCCCGCCTTCATACCCGGCTGTGATACGGAAGCTCTCCACCCTCTGTCCGTGAGCGATATCTTCCTCTAATACTACATACTTCACCTCTTTGACCGATCTGTCAAGGTGAAGCGTATAGACCGGCTGAGTCGGATAAGTCTCATCCCTGGTAACGGTTACGGGAACCTCGCTGCCGAACTCCCTGCGGAGCAGATCCCCAAGCTCCTTCAGTCTCGCAACATCCCTGGCATCGAACAATCCATTCCTGTCCGGCGGTATATTCAGGCACATACAGGCATTTGAGCCTACACTGTCCAGATACAGCTTGAACAGTCTCTTCAGATCGTGGGGCTCCTCCTCCTGATGCCAGAACCAGCCCGGACGGATGGACATATTAATCTCGGAAGGCACGAAGGTCAGACCCTTCGAGTATATAATATTGGCAAGTGTTCCGATCTCCCTGTCGCTGTTGTAGATATAATCCAGGCTGCCCTCCGCCGCCATAGGGCCGGGGCCGGTCTGAACCTTTCCGAACGGGCATAACTCTGACGGCACGACCGACCACTCGGCATGACGCGCCACGCCCGCCTCATTTCCGCACCAGCGCACATCCGGGCCGAAATCGTTGAAAATCAGCGCGTTCGGCTGGTATTTGCGAATCAGCTCAAAGTAACGCGGGAAGTCATAGACCTGCTTCTTCCCGTCCTTCCCCTCGCCGCACGCGTTATCGAACCATACATAGAAGATATCTCCGTACTCTGTCAGAAGCTCGGTCAGCTGATTACAGAAATAATCATTATAGGCCGGTGTTCCGTAATCCTTGCAGTTCCTGTCCCAGGGAGAAAGATAGAATCCGAACCGGATGCCTCCCCTCCTGCACGCGTCTGCCGCTTCTTTCACGATATCTCTCTTACAGGGGCTGTTCTTTACGGAATGCTCCGTGTACTTAGACGGCCACAGGCAGAAACCGTCATGATGCTTGGCCGTCAGCACCATTCCCCTCATTCCGGCTGACTTAATTGCCTCAACCCACTGATCACAGTCGAGCTGATCGGGAGAAAAAATCGATTCCGGCTCATCTCCCGTTCCCCATTCCTTCCCCGTAAAGGTATTCGGTCCGAAATGAACAAATGCATACCCCTCCAGATCGAACCAGTTCAACTGATTGGCCGACGGGATCACTCCCGCCGCTTCCTTTAAGTATGGTATCATACTCTATCCCTTTCTATCGTTAAATCTTTTTATCAATATCTAATCTCCGTCTACTTCGACTCTGACCGCCCCATCTTCCGCCGTATTGTAGAT
>CALWGS010000204.1 GCA_944380155.1 uncultured Lachnospiraceae bacterium | reverse complement strand
ATACGGAGGCGGACAGCAGAATCACAATATAAATCAGCGCAACAACAGTTCCAAACGCCATAATTCCCTGCTCTATCGTCATACCCGGCCCTCCTTATACTTTAATATTCATAATTGCCTTCGCAATCAGCGCGGCCGCCACAAACAATATAACTGCGACCGTTGTTGAGATAATCCCCGTTACGGTAGAGAAATTCGCCGAGAACTCCGGACTGCTGATTTTAATCAGCGCCACCAGAATAACCGGCATCACGGACATCATATTCTGTTCCATTTTCGCAGCCGACATAGATGTCTCTATATCCATCTCAACCGCCATCTTATCCGATATAATATGATGCGTACTGCGGATTACCTCTCTGTAATTCCCGCTTCTGCCGCAGATTTCGAATACGTCGGCAAAGCTCTTAATATCATCAATCCCGCTCCGGTTTCCGAAGTCCCTGATCAGAGCGCCAATATCAATATTCCGCCGTATTCCCGCGTTAATATTTGCAAGCTCCTTCAGAATATCCTCCCCCTCCATATAACGCATACTCAAATCATCATAGGCGTCAAAGAACGCAGTCTGTATATTCGCGCCGCTTCCCAGCAGAGTGGAAAGCGCATCCAGCAGATCCCGGAACTGATTTGCCAGCGCCGCCTTACGTTTTCTCATCAGCTGTCCGGCGCGGATCGGAAGATAGACCCTGCCGCAGATCAGACCGCAAATCATAATAATGGACACATTCCATATCCATGTAACCGTTGTTGCCTCTCCGAATTCATTCTTCCCGACTCCGCCGTAGAACAGATACGCCACGGCGCCTCCTGCCGCAAATGCGAGCAGAAAATAAAGAATCTTCTCTCCTGCGCTCAGATAATATACCTCATAATTCCTTACCGGAATATTAACGGCCGAAGTATAATACTGCGGCGCGGGAGCCGGCTTTGACCTCTTCGTCCTTTTCTCTTTTTCCTTCTTCATACGCAGCCTCCCTGCTGTCAGAAGGTACTGTAAAGTTTTACAGCCCTATTTTTCTTTAAAACCTTATATTTTTAAGAATTTCACTGCTTTTTACAAATAAATAAGCAATGACCCTCCCTATATTGTCAAGTGATTTTTCCTTTAAAATTAAGGATTTTTCAAGTTACTATCTCAGATGAATGAGCCATGGAGATGGACATTTCTCTGTATCTGATACGAAAATAGCTGGTTTTGGGTACACGAAGTAAAACGTCTTGATATTTCGCTTTACATGGCCTTGTGTATCCCCATCCATCTATGGCGGCGCACCTCCCGTGTCTACCAGGATCTCCCGCGTCTCCGCCGGGTCCTCACTTCCTTCGTCCCGTCTGCCCATAACCAGGGTGTCAGCTTAGCTCCTTTACAGGGTCATGCCCTATGGTGATGATTCCTGCCGACTACTGGCTCATTCTTTGTCTTGTATTTACTGACTTCCCGTATGTTTTTTCATCACGGCACCTTGCGGTGGACGTTTCACCGTGGATGATGATACATACTTCACAGCTGTCCTGTCACAGCTGGATTCAACTCACTGGTTTCACCGAATGAGCTCAATCCAACCGTGGCAGGCATTGATTCATGGTTTTGTTTATGCTTCCTCCTTTATGCGCCCTGTATCTGAGGTCTTCGGATATCTCCCAGCATCTTTGCAGGATCATAATCCACGCCCTTTGTCAGTATTACATAAAAAATCCTGATTACTTTACATGCGACCGCCACTACAGACTGCATCTTTTTCAGGGGATTCTTCCTGCGTGTCCGATAATACTCATGGATCGCCTTGAACTCCGGATTCCTCCCAACCAGTGACAACGCCGCTTCATACAGTACGTATCTCAGGCGTTTCCGCCCTCTGCAGCTGATCCTGCTTTCCCCTTTGTGCTTTCCGGACTGATTCGTCACAATCGCATATCCTGCCAGCTTCTGCAGCTGTTTGGGATCATCGAAACGCTTAATGTCCCCCACCTCTGCAATCAATCCGCTGACTGTGATCACTCCGACTCCCTTGATTGCCATTAGTTTATCGGTATAGGGAATCTCTTTCAGTTTTTCTCCGATCATCCCAAGCAGTTCTTCCACTCTTGACGCATATACATCCATGTCATTCAGAAGATTCCGCAGTTCCATCCTTGCTGCTTCCGGTGCTTCCTTACTGCCAACGCTGTGCTCCGCAGCCGATACCAGGGTCTTTGCCCTCTTCCTTCCGGCGCCTCTCAGCTTTGCGTCTCTCCAGATCCGATTTACACCCTCGACACCCAATTTTCGGATATCCTCCGGCAGCGGGGCCACCTGCAGCACCATTCTTCCGCTGACCGCTTTTAAATCCCTGTAAACGTCCTTATATTCAGGGAAGTAGATGGAAAACCATCTGGCGATCCGGTTTTTGGCTCTGGTAAGCCCCTCCTGTGCCTGGAACCGCAGGTTTGATAAACCCCTGATCTCCGCATAGATCCCGGTCGGTATGTAGGGATAAGAGAATCGCCCTTCATTCACAAGGCCGGCAATGGTTTTTGGATCTTTACGGTCATTCTTGTTGGGATTATTGTCATCTAGTTCTTTTGACTTCTTTACATGATGGGGATTCACATGCACTGGCTTCATTCCGTTGTCCTGCAGGAATTTCCCAAGCGCAAACCAGTAATGACCAGTCGGCTCCATACCGGGGATTACAACGGATTTTCCATTTTTCTCCTGCAATTCCTCTATCCATGCTTTAAATGTCTGGAAACCAGCTTCGTTATTGCTGAACTCAAATGGTTTCCTGGTGTATTCGTAATTTCTCCAGTCAAAAGCACGGGCAAAATGGGTTTCACTTCCAATATCAATGCCAACAATTAAAGTTTTTTCATCAATGGAAGCAATTTTTGCGTTTTGTGTGTTATACTTCATTTCAGATACCTCTCTGTTCTATAAGATTTGTACTAACCTGCCAAGTCAGTAAATCTTATTTTACTCTGAGGTATCTTTTTTTCTCAACCACCTTTCTCGGAATT
>CALWGS010000203.1 GCA_944380155.1 uncultured Lachnospiraceae bacterium | reverse complement strand
TCCGTCCCGGTGCGTTCCGTCTCCATAATCCTCGCAAGTATCCTCTGATCACACACGCTCTCTATTATACACCGGTAGTCTTTGTCTTGTCCATTACAAATTGTAATTTTTTCTCCCTCTCTCATACGGAGCACGTTCCGGATATGGTTCACATCCCCTCCGGTGATCTGAATATAATCTCCGTCCACTGCCTCTTCCTCGACATAAAACCGCGGCATAGCCTCTCCTTTCCCTGCGGCATGCGATCCGCACAAAAACAGGGAGGTACAAGCTCATGTACGCTCCCTGCGTTCCATTATTTTGAAGCTGTAATCGACACCCAGTCTCCCATCTCACAGACCTCCAGAATGGTAAATCCATTCCGGCGCAGGGCATCCTCCACCGCTTCCCTTTTCTGTTTTATAATTCCGGAGCTGATAAAGATGCCGCCGTCCTTCAGATGCTCTCCCACAACGGACGACAGAGGGATAATAATATCCGCGAGAATATTCGCCGCCACAATATCATAGACTCCTTTGCCGACCCTTCTGCGGAACGCCTCATCGCTGATCACATCCCCGGCCGCTATGGACACTGTGCCCGGCCTCAGCTCAAAGCTGCCCTCCGGACATACAACCGGAATATGATTCACGCGGACATTCTCGACCGCCGCCTTCACGGCATTCGAGTCGATATCCGTAGCCCCGATGCTCTCCGCTCCCAACATAGCCGCGATAATCGAGAGAATCCCGCTTCCGCAGCCGATATCAAGCAGCTTCATGCCGGATCTCAGGTACTTGCGGATGTTCTGAATGCACAGCCTTGTCGTCTCGTGTGCGCCGGTCCCGAACGCCGTCCCCGGATCCAGCTCCACGACCAGATCTTCCTTCCTTCTGTCGGGAAGCTCCTCCCAGGTGGGCTTAATTACAATGTTCTCATCTGCCCGGAACGGCTTAAAGAAGGCCTTCCAGTTATTCATCCAGTCTGCGTCCTCCGTCGAGGAGACTGAGATTCTCCGGCTTCCCAGATTCACAAGGCCCTCAAGCTCATCAAGCCCGTCATTCACTCTCCCGATGAGTTCCTTTTCATCGTCATCCTCCGCAATATAGAAGCTCATCTTCGCGCTCCCGTCATCGGGCGGAAGCTCGGGCAGGATATCAATGAACATTCTCTTCCTGTCCTCTTCCGAAATCGGTACGTGATCTTCTACTTCAATGCCGCTGATTCCCATGTCTAACAGCATGGCGCTGATATAATCCACGGCCTCTGTTGTCGTCGCAAGTGTTAACTTCTTCCACTTCATTGGGTTCTCCCATCTGTTTATTTTTCCCAGAACTTCTTTTTCTTCTTCTCGGGCTCCTCTTCCGGCTGCCTTCCGTTCATTGAGTCATCAAACCTCTGCAGAAGCTCTTTCTGCTCGTTCGTCAGCTTCGTTGGAATCTGGACAACCAGCGTTACGTAATGATCCCCGCGGATTGCCTTGTTCCTCAGAGTCGGAACCCCCTTGCCCTTTAAGCGGATGCGCGTATCGGTCTGTGTCCCCGGCTTCACGTTATAAAGGACATCACCGTCTACCGTGCTGATCCGTACATCCCCGCCGAGCGCCGCCTGCGCAAAGCTCATAGGTGCCGTGGAATAAATGTCAAAGCCCTGTCTCTGGAAGATCGGATGCCTGCTGACCGATACCTCAACCAAAAGATCGCCCCTTTCGCCTCCGTTGACCCCGGGCTCTCCCTTGGCACGGATCCGGATGTTCTGTCCGTCGTCGATTCCGGCAGGTACCGATACCTGTATCTTCTTCCTTCTGCTGATATATCCGGTTCCGTAGCAGTCCGGACACTTATCCTTAATGATCTTGCCGGATCCCCCGCAGTCGGGACAGGTCTGAACGTTCCTCACCATGCCGAACAGGGACTGCTGGGTATATACCACCTGTCCGCGGCCGCCGCACTTAGAACAGGTCACGGGGCTGCTGCCCGGCTTGGCTCCCGTGCCGTGGCACTTCTCACATTCGTCCTTCAAGTTCAGCTCAAGTTCCTTCTCCGTACCGAAGACCGCTTCCTCGAAGGTAATCCGAATTCCCGCCCGGACATTAGCTCCCTTCATGGGGCCGTTGCTTGCGCGCCTCGTACGCCCGCCGCCTCCGAACAGATCCCCGAAAATATCGCCGAAGATATCACCCACATCTCCCATATTGCTGAAATCGAAGCCGCCTCCTCCGCCTCCGGCGCCCTGTTCGAAGGCCGCGTGTCCGAACTGATCATACTGCTTCCTCTTCTCCGGGTCACTTAAGACGGCATATGCCTCGGAGGCCTCCTTGAACTTGGCCTCCGCATTCTTATCACCCGGATTCATATCCGGGTGATACTTCTTGGCAAGCTGTCTGTATGCCTTCTTTATCTCATCCTCGGACGCGCCCTTCGACACGCCGAGTACTTCATAATAATCACGTTTATCCGCCATTGTGGTATCCTCCTGTTCACCTGCGGGACTCCTTATCCACAAATAGGCAGTCTATACAGACCGCCTATTTGAATTGTTATGGACGAATCCATAACCACTATACTGAATAACGACTGCCGCGTCAAGAATAAATTCTATTATACCTCGCGGTAATCTCCGTCCACTACATCATCGTTCGCGTTCGAATACCCCTGGGACGAACCGGCATTCTGAGCTCCCGACATATCGGGGCCCTGACCTGCAGCGCCCTGGTTCTGCTCATAGAGCTTTGCAAACAGAGCCTGCGCGCTTGCCATCAGCGCTTCCTTGGCAGCCTTGATATCCGCAACCTCTCCATCGGACATTACCTCAGGATTCGATCTCTCAACCAGATCTTTTAAGTGTGCCAGATCCGCCTCTACCTTGGACTTGTCATCCGGACTTAACTTATCGCCGACCTCGCTGAGCGCCTTCTCGGTCTGAAACACGATGGAATCCGCGTCATTCCTGGTCTCAACCGCTTCCTTACGCTTCTTATCCTGCGCCTCATACTCGGCCGCTTCCTTCACAGCCTTCTCGATATCGCTCTCCGACATATTCGAGCCCGCTGTAATTGTAATATGCTGCTCCTTGCCGGTTCCCAGATCCTTAGCGGACACATTCACGATACCGTTCGCATCGATATCGAATGTAACCTCGATCTGCGGAACGCCTCTCCTTGCCGGCGGGATTCCGTCCAGACGGAACTGTCCGAGACTCTTGTTATCCCTTGCGAACTGTCTCTCACCCTGTACGACATTGATATCAACCGCCGTCTGATTATCGGCGGCCGTAGAGAAGATCTGACTCTTCTTGGTCGGAATCGTCGTATTCCTCTCAATCAGTCTGGTTGCGATACCGCCCATGGTCTCAATAGACAGAGACAGAGGCGTAACATCCAGCAGCAGAATATCGCCCGCACCGGCATCGCCCGCCAGCTTGCCGCCCTGGATGGAAGCGCCGATTGCAACACACTCATCCGGGTTGAGGCTCTTGGAAGGCTCATGTCCGGTCAGCTGCCTTACCTTATCCTGTACGGCAGGAACACGGGTCGAACCGCCTACCAGAAGAACCTTAGACAGCTCGGACGCAGTCAGTCCGGCATCTCTCAATGCGTTCTGAACCGGGACCGTAGTTCTCTCCACCAGGTCGCTTGTCAGCTCATCGAACTTTGCCCTGGTCAGGTTCATGTCGAAATGCTTCGGACCCTCTGCCGTCGCTGTGATGAACGGAAGGTTAATATTCGTTGTCATCGCGGAAGAAAGCTCCTTCTTTGCCTTCTCTGCCGCTTCCTTCAGTCTCTGGAGCGCCATCTTATCCGTCGACAGATCCACACCCTCTGCCTTCTTGAACTCATCAATCATATATCTGGTGATTCTCTCATCGAAATCATCACCGCCCAGTCTGTTATCACCGGAGGTAGCCAGCACCTCGATGACACCATCGCCAATCTCGATAATGGATACATCGAAGGTACCGCCGCCCAGGTCGTATACCATGATCTTCTGCTCATGCTCGTTGTCAAGTCCGTAAGCCAGAGCGGCAGCCGTAGGCTCATTGATAATTCTCTTCACATCCAGGCCCGCAATCTTGCCTGCGTCCTTGGTGGCCTGACGCTGCGCGTCGTTGAAGTAAGCAGGTACAGTAATAACCGCTTCCGTCACCTTCTCGCCCAGATAGCTCTCGGCATCTGCCTTCAGCTTCTGCAGAATCATCGCAGAAATCTCCTGAGGCGTATACTTCTTGCCGTCGATTGTCACCTTATAATCTGTACCCATATGTCTCTTAATCGAAGAGATGGTCTTATCCGCATTCGTTACGGCCTGACGCTTCGCAGGCTCGCCTACGATTCTTTCTCCGGTCTTGGTAAATGCCACAACAGAAGGAGTGGTTCTGGAACCTTCCGTATTCGCAATGACAACCGGCTTACCGCCTTCCATTACGGCAACACATGAATTCGTAGTACCTAAATCAATACCGATTATTTTTCCCATAATGTTATCCTCCTATATGAAATCCATTCTTTCCTGTTATCAGTTCGCTACCTTCACCATGCTGTGTCTGACCACAGAATCATGGTAGAGATAACCCTTCTGGAACTCTTCGGCTACTACATTCTCTCCGAGCTCCTCATCCTCTATATGCATAACAGCGTTGTGGAAATTCGGGTCGAATTCCTTGCCGACCGCCTCGATCGGCTTCACTCCGGCCTCCTCAAGTGTCGCAAGCAGCTGCTTGTAGACCTTTTCCATTCCGACTGCAAATGCCCCATTCTTCTCATCCTCACCAAGCATCGCGAGTCCGCGTTCAAAATTATCAAGTGTGGGAAGCACCTTCTCAATAATGCTCTTTGCTCCCACCTCGAACATCTGTGCTTTCTCCTTCTCGGTGCGCTTGCGGAAGTTATCGAACTCCGCCATGTTACGGATCAAGCGGTCATTCAGTTCCGCAATCTTCTCATCCCGCTCATCCTTCTTCTTCTCTTTCTTCTTAAAAAAGGACCTGGAAGCCTTCTCTTTCCCCGGCTCTCCCTCTTCCTCCGGCTCCTCTGTGGATTCCTCTGCGTCCGTGTGCCCTTCCTCACAGGTCTCTTCCTTCCCGCCATCCGGCGCCTCACAGGAATTCTCCTCTCCGCTGTCCTGCACTTCTCTCATTCCGTCCGTATCGGTATCCGCAGCATCCTTTCTGTCCTGCTCATCCGTACTCTGATTCCTGTCCTTATCTTCCAACTTACGAACCACCTTTCCTCTTTCTGCTATCCCTTCTTCTTAAATATCTCATCAAGCTGGACCATCAGCGTCTTGAGTGTGCTTACCACCTTCTCATAATCCATCCGCTTCGGCCCCACAATTCCTATCCTGCCGTATACACCGTCCTCAATCTCATAGGTAGCGGTCACTACGGAACAGTCCCTCATAGACTCCACCGGGGTCTCACTCCCGATATAGACCTGAATGCCGCGGCTTGCTTCCTCACCCTCCGGCAGCGTCACCAGCTCGCTTAACTGGTTCTTCTCCTCGAACGCCGACAACAGCTCGCTGGCTCTCGAGTTATCGCTTAACTCCGGGTACTTCAAAATATTCGTCGCGCCGCTCGTATAAATCTCAACATCGGCTTCCTCGCTGATCGCCTGCGCAACCGCATCCAGAATATCGCTTACGACATTGCCGTAACCGGCGGCCTGTTCCTTCATCTTCTTTATCAGGGCCAGATTAATCTCAGACATATCCAATCCCTGAAGGAATGTATTCATCACAATATTCAGCTTCAGGATAATCTCCTTATCCAGAGGCTCCGCCGTATAAATCATCTTGTTCTTGACGATGTTGCCTTCCAGCACAATCACCGCCAAAATCTGACTGGCATCCACCTCCGTGATCTGAATGAACTTCACCTTCCTGCTCCGGTACTGGGGGGTCGTAATCATGGTTGCGTAATTGGTATTCACGGCCAGAAGTTTCGCCACCTGCTTGAGCAGGTTCTCCATCTTATCCGTCTTCTCAATCAGCACATTCCGCATGGACTCCACTTCCTGCACCTTATCCTCAAGCATCATATCCACATACAAACGGTACCCCTTATCCGACGGAATCCGTCCCGCGGACGTGTGGGGCTGGACAATATATCCAAGCTCCTCCAGATCTGCCATCTCGTTGCGGATCGTAGCAGAACTCAGGTTCAGGTCGGTATCCTTCGAAATCGTACGGGAGCCCACCGGTTCCCCGGTCTCCAGGTAGTTCCTGATGATCGCCTGCAAAATCTTTAATTTTCTCTCGTCCAGCTTCTGCATTCCCGACCTCACTCCTTTCTGATTCTCTTCGAGATTCTCTCCGACCGGCTCCTGTCAGAGCCTCGATTGTTAGCACTCACTTGATTAGAGTGCTAATATCTTCATACACTAAAATATCACTATACCCTCCGTTTGTCAAGCAATTTTTTCAAAAAATCAAATATTTTTACGGATAGAATTAGTACGATTCGTCCAGTAAAAATTCCGCAAGGACCGGATTGCTGACTTCAATCCCCCGATCGGTCAGGGCAATTCCATTCCTGGTCCGGCGAATCAGCCCGCCCGCGATCAGCCGCTCTATCACCCGGCCGTAGACCCGATCCATCGAAACATGAAATTCCCGAAGGAACCGCTCTGCCGATACTCCCTCGCACATCCGAAGCCCCAGAAACATGAATTCCTCCATCGCATCCTTCCGGTCAAGAACCAGCTCCTCACGGCGGAGCCGCATCCGGTCATGGCAGACGCTCCGATATTCTGTAAGCGAATCCGGATTCCGCCAGCGCCTCCCCTGAAAGAACGAGGAGGCTCCAAGACCGAAGCCCAGATACTCCCTCCGCTTCCAGTATCCGATATTATGCCGGCACTCATATCCGGACTTCGCGTAATTCGAGATCTCATACCGGTATAAGCCCCTCTCCCTCAGAAACTCCCCGGTCCGCTCATACATTATCCGCTCCGTCTCCTCATCCGGAAGACAGACACCATCCTTCGACTTCCCGTCCCGGTATGCCGAATCGAACGGGGTTCCTTCCTCCAAAATCAGGCTGTATGCCGAGATATGCTCCGGATGCAGGGCGGCGATCCTCTTAAGCGTCGTCATCCACTGCTCTAAGGTCTGTCCCGGAAGCCCGGACATCAGATCCACATTCACGTTCTGAATTCCTGCCTCCCTCACCAGATCATAACTGATTCGGAAATCGTTCCATGTATGGATCCTTCCAAGGCGCTTTAAGAGCCCGTCATCCGCCGACTGAAGCCCAAGGCTGACGCGATTGATGCCAAGCTCCGCATAAGTCCTGGTCTTCTCCTCTGATAAGGTACCCGGATTACACTCGATGGATACCTCCGTCGGCAGATTCTCTCCGAAAGACGCTCTCTCCTCCTTCCACGGCAAATACATTCTCATTCCTTCCGCAATCCGTTCAAACAGCATCACGGGCAGAATCGAGGGAGTTCCTCCGCCGAAGAACACGGATGCCACCCGATACCCGGACAATTCCTCTCCCCATCCCCGGATTTCTTCCAGCAGCGCGTCCGCATACCGCTCCATCTCATCCTCCCCCGCCGCAAAGGAGAGAAAATCACAATATCCGCATTTTCTGACGCAAAACGGGATATGCACATAGATTCCGATTTCATGATTCTGATCCATTCCGATTCCTCCTAAATCCGCCGGTCTGCAGACGGCGGGATGCAAACCGTGATCCGCGGGCCGTTTTCTGTCACACATAAAAGACGGCCCGCGAAGTATCCTCCGGGGCCTGTCCTTTTCTAATCCTCATCCAGCTTCAGCACGCTCATAAATGCCTTCTGCGGAATTTCCACGTT
>CALWGS010000202.1 GCA_944380155.1 uncultured Lachnospiraceae bacterium | reverse complement strand
AATAGATGTAATTCACTGTCAGTCCCGCATCAGCGAGAATGTGAAGCACCCGATCCAATTCGCCGGGACGATCGAGCAGCTCGACCGCAAGAACCTTCGACGCCTTAACCACAAATCCTCTCTGCGTAAGAACTTCCTTCGTCTTCTGCGGATCATCCACAATGATACGGAGAATACCGAATTCCGGAGTGTCAATCGAGGCAATTGCCCTCAGATTGATTCCCTCCTCCCGCAAAACCTCGGTTACCTTAGCCAGGCTCCCTACTTCATTTTCTACAAACACCGAGATTTGTATGAGCATACGCGCCCTCCTTCCTTATCTGTGAAGCGAAAATCCCGTTTCAAATGCCGCCTGATTAATCGCAATTGTCTTCTTCGGAACCGTCTCTTCAATCACCCTCAGCCATTCTTCCTTCGAGTAATTCATATGCTGCGCCGCAATGCCCAGCACAATCACATTAAATACCCTGGAATTGCCAAGTCGCTTCGCTTCCGAGATCGCGTCCACCGCATAGACCCTGTGCTCCTTCTCAAGCTCTTCCAGAATATACTCCGGATACGTTGCTGCCCCAATCACAACAGGCATCGGATCGATTCGCTGATCATTTACGACAATCACGCCGTCCTTCTTCAGAAAATGCGCATATCTGAGGGCTTCCAGACGTTCAAAGGCAATCAGCACATCCGCCTGTCCCTCTTCTATAATCGGCTCCGCCACTTCGTCCCCATAGCGTACGAACGTTACGACGCTTCCTCCCCTCTGTGCCATTCCGTGCACTTCGGACAGTTTCACATCATACCCCGCCTGAATCGCGAGTCCTCCAAGAATCCGGCTTGTCAGGAGGGTTCCCTGGCCGCCGACACCCACTATCATAATATTCTTTGTCATCGTCCCTGCCTCCTGACATCAACCAGCGAAATTGCGCCGAACTTACAGTATTCCACACACAGGCCGCAGCCGTTGCACATCGTATCATTTACAAAGGTCTTCCCATCCTCTGCCTTGGTCAGAGCCGGACATCCGGGCTTTAAGCAGATCCCGCACTTCCTGCACAGATCCGGGTTCACTCTGGCCTGGGACGTAACCGGAGATTTATCAAGCAGGGCACACGGCGCCTTCGCAATAATCACCGACACGGCATCTCTGGCCGTCTCCTCCTGAAGAACCTGGGAAAGCCTTTTGGTATCGAAGGCATTCACGGTAATCACATGCTCGATTCCCATTGACCTGCACAACATGGCAATATCAATCGCGGGTACAATCTCACCTTTCAGTGTCTTGCCCGTCGCCGCGTGATCCTGGTGTCCCGTCATTCCGGTGGTCGAGTTATCCAGAATCACTACCGTTCCGGTTCCCTGGTTATACACCATGTTCATCAGAGAATTCACGCCGGTGTGCATGAACGTGGAATCTCCGATTACGGCAACCCAATTCTTAATATAATCCTTTCCCTTCGCCTTCTCCATGCCGTGAAGAGAGGATATGCTCGCGCCCATGCAGATCGTAGTATCCACAACACTGAGCGGCGCAACCGCACCAAGCGTATAGCATCCGATATCTCCCGCGGCGTGCAGTTTCAGATTCTTAAGCACAGAGAATACGCTTCTGTGAGGGCAGCCCGGACAGAGAATCGGGGGCCTTGCCACCACATCTCTTGCGGGTGTGAGAGAAAGCGTTTCACCGCCGATTGCTTCTCTGAGCATATTGGCGCTGTACTCTCCCTGCACGGTCAAAAGCTCCTTGCCATACGCCTGAATTCCCCAGGATTTGACCTGCTCCTCAATAATCGGATCCAGCTCCTCCACAATATACAGCTTATCGACGCGCGAGGCGAACTCCTCGATTAACCTGCGCGGCAGCGGATTCACCATGCCGAGCTTCAACACGCTGGCATTCGGCAGGGCTTCCCTCACATACTGATAAGGAATTCCGGATGTAATGACCCCGATGGAGGTATCCCGGTACTCCGTCCTGTTCATGGCGAAGGAGCATCCGTCCTCCGCCATCTTCTTCTCCCGGTACTCCACATAGGGGTGGCGCTTCTTTGCGTTCCCCGGCATCATAACATTCTTCGCCACATTGCGCTCATACGGCTTATCCGCAGGCTCGACGCGCTCCGACAGCTCCACCATGCCCTGGGAATGGGACAGCCTGGTTGTTGTTCTTATCATAACGGGAGTGTCATAGAGTTCGCTTAACCGAAATGCCTACTTGACGAATTCCTTCGCTTCCATACTGTCGGAAGGTTCAATCACCGGTATCTTCGCGGCTCTCGCAACCGCGCGGCTGTCCTGCTCATTCTGGGAGCTGTACAATCCCGGATCATCGGCCGCCACCAGCACCAGTCCGCCGTTCACTCCGATATAGGAAACCGTATACAGCGGATCGGCCGCCACATTCACGCCGACATGCTTCATGGACGCCAGAGCACGTACTCCCGCGATCGAAGCGCCGATTGCGACCTCCATCGCCACCTTCTCGTTCGGAGACCACTCCGCGTAAATCTCATCATATTTTACGATACATTCACTAATCTCTGTGCTCGGCGTTCCCGGGTAGGCTGCCGAGACCTTGACGCCTGCTTCATAAGCGCCTCTCGCAATTGCCGCATTGCCGAGCATCATCACTTTCTCTGCCACGTTCATTCTCCTTCCAACGTATCACATCTGACGAAGATCCGTTACTCTCTTTGCCTTGCCCTCAAACCGCTTCAGACTTCTTGGCGCAACCAGCTTAATCGCGGCATCAAGCCCCAGAACCACCTTCAGGCGGCTTCGTATATTCTTCTCAAGCGCCCCAAGCTGTGCGTAGGAATCCAGCAGGGTATCGTCGGTTAATTCGACCTTAATCTCCATCGTATCCAGATGATTCTTCCTGTCAACAATAATCTCATAATGAGGGCCGATTTCGGGTATGGACAGAAGTACCTCCTCAATCTGCGTTGGAAATACGTTCACGCCGCGTATAATCAGCATGTCGTCCGAACGTCCGGACAGATTCTCCATGCGCACCGTTGTCCTGCCGCATTTGCAGGGCTCATACATGAGTCTTGAGATATCCCTGGTGCGGTAGCGGATCATGGGAAGCGCCTCCTTCGTCAGACAGGTAATCACCAGCTCCCCCTTCTCTCCGGGCGGCAGCACCTCTTCTGTTACCGGATCGATAATTTCCGGAATAAAGTGATCTTCATTCACGTGCATTCCGCACAATTCCAGACACTCGCCGGATACTCCGGGACCGATCAGCTCGCTCATGCCGTAATTCTGCGTCACTGCCATATCCTCTCCCCAGAGCCTGTACATTTCCTGGCGCATCGGTTCGGTCATTCCCTCGCCTCCGAACAGACCAACCTTCACTTTCAGATCCTTCTTCGGATCGATTCCCATGCCGAGTGCAACCTCCGCAATATGTAACGCATAAGACGGCGTAGCCACAAGAAGCGTCGTCTCAAAGTCCTTCATATACATGATCTGCTTCTGTGTATTACCGGAAGAGGTCGGACAGACCGCGGCTCCCAGATTCTCAAGTCCGAAATGAAGTCCCAGGGCGCCGGTAAACATCCCGTATCCAAAGCAAATCTGTGCTACATCGTTCGCAGAAGCCCCTCCCATCGCGGCAATTCTGGTCACCACTTCCGTCCAGACCTTCAAATCATTTCTCGTATATCCGACAACCGTCGGCTTCCCCGTTGTTCCGGAAGACGCGTGGATCCGGACCAGCTCGCTCTTGGGGACGGCAAACATACCGAACGGATAATGATCCCGCAGATCCTTCTTCACGGTGAAGGGAAGGAGCTTCAGATCCTTCAGGGTCCGGATATGCTCCGGCCTGACCCCGGCTGCATCCATCTTCGCGCGGTAGGCAGGCACTTTCCCGTATACTCTTGCTACCACGGCTTTCAGCCTTGCGAGCTGGAGTTCTTCTATCTCGCTCCGGGACATCGTCTCTTCTTTTGCCCAAATCATGATTCCTTACCATACCTTTCTTTTCTATTTCCGTTTTATAATCATAGCATGAATTCTTCCGAATGTAAATCGGATTCCGGAAGGGATCCAGAACGGCCTGATGATTTTAAGATAGTTATGCATTGCAACGTCAATACATTAAATCAATTAACGATGATATAAGAGCGGTCAGAAACGCAGCTATCCGCCGTTCTGGCCGCTCCTGAAATTCCTCCGCTCCCGCCTCAGAATCAATTATCGATTAACTTCGCCTTCTTCGTCCAGCTCATCATATTCCGAAGCTCTGCTCCGACCTTCTCGAGCTGGTGATCAGCCTCCATCCTTCTCTTGGCGTTGAAGTTCGGGCAGCCAATCTGGTTCTCAAGCAGCCAGTTGCGCGCAAATACGCCCTCCTGGATGTCCTTTAATACCTGACGCATTGCGTTCTTGGTATCCTCGGTAATGATCTTCGGTCCGGTAATGTAATCACCGTATTCCGCGGTATTGGAGATAGAATATCTCATCCCGGTAAATCCGCTCTCATT
>CALWGS010000201.1 GCA_944380155.1 uncultured Lachnospiraceae bacterium | reverse complement strand
AGCTTTACGAGATATCCGGATCTGATCATGATGGACGGCGGGCGCGGACAGGTGAATATCGCGCAGCAGGTGCTTGCGGATCTGAAAATGGAGATTCCGGTCTGCGGAATGGTGAAGGACGACAATCACAGAACCAGGGGCTTATACTATAAGAACCGGGAGATCCCGATTGATACACAGAGCGAGGGATTCAAGCTGATCACCCGGATTCAGGATGAGACGCACAGGTTCGCCATTGAATATCATCGCTCCCTTCGCGGGAAATCCCAGGTGAAGTCCGTGCTTGATGAGATCAGCGGGGTCGGAGAGACCAGAAGACGGGAGCTGATGAAGCATTATCAGTCTCTGGAGGCGATCCGAAACGCTTCGGTTGAGGATCTGGCAGAGGTTCCTTCCATGAACCGGCGGGCGGCCGAGCAGGTGTACGCGTTTTTTCATCCGAAGGAGCCGGAATAAGAAACTGTTTTGTCGGTTGAAGTCTGTTCGGCGATGTGATACAATGAATCCAGACGGGCTGTCTGCGTGAAGCCCAATAATTCCAAGGGGATGTGCGTATGTATACGGTTGCTTTAACAAAATTAGTAGAGAAAATGTCACTTGAGAACTGTACACCGGAGATCAATATTGACGAGATCCAGATCACTCAGCCGGATGTGAACCGTCCCGCGCTGCAGCTGGCCGGTTTTTTTGATTATTTCGATTCGGACAGAGTCCAGGTCATCGGGAATGTGGAGCATGCTTATATGCAGAAGATGGAGAAGGATCACGGAATCGGGATTCTGACCAAGCTGATGAGCTTTAAGATCCCCTGTATCGTATTCTGCCGGGGCATTGAGGTTACGGATGACTTCAGGCAGATCGCGGTTCAGATGCAGGTTCCGATTTTCAGGACCTCCAAGTCAACGTCTTCGTTCGTTTCGGAGGCGATTCGCTGGCTGAAGGTGGAGCTGGCTCCCAGAATTTCCATTCACGGGGTTCTCGTGGATGTGTACGGCGAAGGAATTCTGATTATGGGCGAGAGCGGAATCGGTAAGAGCGAGGCGGCTCTGGAACTGATTAAGCGCGGGCACCGCCTTGTGACCGACGATGTCGTAGAAATTAAGAAGGTGAGCGATGAGACGCTCATCGGAACCGCGCCGGATATTACGAGGCATTTTATCGAGCTGCGCGGAATCGGGATTATTGACGTGAAGACGCTGTTCGGCGTTGAGAGCGTGAAGAATACACAGTCGATCGATCTGGTGATTAAGCTGGAGGAGTGGGATAAAGACAGAGAATACGACAGGCTGGGCTTAGAGGAGCAGTATACGGAGTTCCTCGGCAATAAGGTGGTCTGCCATTCCATTCCGATCCGGCCGGGCAGGAATCTTGCGATTATCTGTGAATCGGCCGCGGTGAATTACCGTCAGAAGAAGATGGGGTATAATGCGGCTCAGGAGCTTTACAACCGGGTAACCAGTAATCTTATGAAGAAGAAAACCTTATAATCGGATCGGAGGTTCTTATGAAGAAGTATTGTTTTGGCATCGATATCGGCGGAACAAGTATTAAGTGCGGTTTGTTCACAACGGAGGGGGAATTGCTCGATAAGTGGGAGATTCCGACCAGGAAAGAGGAGAAGGGCAGCAGGATTCCTCAGGATGTGGCGGATACCATTGCCGGCAAGATGAAGGAGCGGGATATTTCCGCACAGGAGGTTGCGGGCGTGGGACTCGGTGTTCCGGGGCCGGTCGGGGCGGACGGAACGGTTCACCAGTGCGCGAATCTGGGATGGGAGACCATTAACATTAAGAATATTATGGAAGAACTGACCGGACTTACGGTAGAAGCGGCCAATGACGCGAATGTGGCTGCGCTTGGCGAGATGTGGCGGGGCGGCGGACGAGGATTCCTGGATGTGGTCATGATTACACTTGGAACCGGCGTAGGCGGAGGCGTGATTCTGGACGGGAAGATTAGGGCCGGAAGCATGGGCTGCGCGGGAGAGATCGGACATATGACCATGGATCCGGAGGACACGGGTGCGGTGTGAGGATGCGGCGGACACGGACATCTTGAGCAGTATGCCTCGGCAACGGGAATTGTAAGGATGGCGAAGAAGCTGCTTTCGGAGAGCGATGTGCCGTCATCCCTTCGGGGCGTCGAGAATATTTCGGCCAAGACGGTATTCGATCATGCCAAGGCAGGAGATGCGGCCGCGTTATCGCTTGTGGATACGCTGGGACGTTATCTGGGACGGGCTCTGTCGTGCGTAGCGGCGGTGGTCGATCCCCAGGTGTTCGTGATTGGCGGAGGAGTATCGAAGGCCGGGGATATTTTAATTGAGGCTGTCAGGAGGCATTATAACACGAATATTATCAATGCACTGAAGGGAAGAGAGTTCCGGCTGGCCACACTCGGCAATGACGCGGGAATCTACGGCTGCGCCAGGATGCTGCTTGACTGACGGCAGACGTGCGGATTTGTGCACATTACCTGAAAAATAAAAAAGTCCCGTCATTGGATTGTATAAATCAATGAAAACCTGTGATAATCAGTCAAAACAGTAGTCGCATCCTGGAATTCATGTTATGATAACTGTGAATGAGGAACGCATGGGACGTCATATGGATGCATAGAATAAAGTGACATGACGGGACGGTCACTGGATGCCGGGAGAGAGTATGTTTTCGGAGAGATTGAGGACAATCATTGATCACAGCAGAATAAGAGAACAGGAGCCAATGAGGGCACATACCACGTTTCGTATCGGAGGGCCTGCGGATTATTTTGTGGATGTTAAGGATACGGAAGAGCTCATGGCTCTTCTTTCCTTATGTCGGGAGGAAGGAATTCCCTGGTATATCCTGGGGAACGGGAGCAATCTCCTGGTTGCCGACAGGGGTGTGAAGGGAGTCGTAATCCGCCTGTCCGGAGAGTTTGAGAAATACGAGATTGACAAGGGAGAGACGGAGGGGGTGCTGTATGCCGGAGCGGGAATCCGGCTTGCGAAGCTGGCCCGGACAGCCGCGGATGCCGGGCTTTCGGGTCTTGCGTTTGCGGGCGGAATTCCGGGGACGCTCGGAGGTGCCCTGGTGATGAACG
>CALWGS010000200.1 GCA_944380155.1 uncultured Lachnospiraceae bacterium | reverse complement strand
AGTGGCTCAATCTTAATTTCGATGAACATTCATCTTAGTTTTCGGACAGTCTCCCCTGATCGGATCAAGTCCTTGCATAACACCAGGCATTATGATACAATGAAGGCGATCCCGGATATTTCCGGGTTACTACTATCAGGAGGGCAAATCTATGAATCAGGTACAGATAGCCGAAGGCATCTATTCTGTTGGCGCGGTTGACTGGACTGTCAGAAGCTTCCACGGATATACAACCAACAGAGGCGCTACCTACAATGCATATTTAATTATTGACGAGAAAATCACACTGATTGACACGGTGAAGGCTCCGTTTGCCGATGAACTGATTGGCAGAATCTCTGACATCATTGATCCCGCCAAGATTGATTATGTGATATCCAATCATGTAGAGATGGACCACTCCGGCGCTCTTCCCGCTGTGATGAAGGCGGCTCCGAACGCTGTGATCGTAACCTCCGCTCCGAACGGATTGAAGGGACTGAAGGCTCATTACGGAGATCAGTATCAGTTCCTTGCCGTGAAGGCCGGAGATACCTTATCCCTTGGCAAGCGTTCCCTCACCTTCGTCGCCACCCCCATGCTTCACTGGCCGGATAATATGGTGACTTACTGCCCGGAGGAGAAGATCCTCTTCTCGAACGATGCGTTCGGACAGCACTATGCGACCAACAAGCGCTTCGACGATGAGGTTGATCTGGCCGAGACCATGCAGGAGGCATTAAAGTACTATGCTAACATCCTCATGCCCTACGGCGCACAGGCGAAGAAGGCTCTCGAGATCGTAAAGAGCCTCGATTTGAAGCTCATCGCTCCCAGCCACGGAGTGTGCTGGCGCAGCCACATCCCGGACATTCTCGCGAAGTATGAGTATTTCGCTGACGAGACTCCGGAGGATAAGGCTGTTGTCGTATATGACTCCATGTGGCACTCCACTGAGAAGACGGCCCATGCCATCGCGGAAGGCTTCACCCGCAAGGGCTGCACGGTGAAGTACTTCGATCTGAAGGAATGCCATATCTCGGATATTATGAGCGACGTGCTCAAGACCAAGTACATTGCGGTCGGCTCCCCCACCCTGAACAATAACATGATGCCCACCGTCAGCTCCTTCCTGACCTATCTGAAGGGTCTCGCCCCGAAGGGCAAGAAGGGACTTGCGTTCGGCTCCTACGGCTGGGGCGGACAGAGCATCGCCCAGGTGAACGATGTGCTTGTCTCGGCAGGCGTCGAGATCGTAACCGATCCGATCCGCATCAACTATATCCCGACCCCCGCGCAGCTTCAGTCCATTGAGGACACCATCGCACAGCTGTAATTACAATCACAGATTCTATAAGAGGGTTCCCGGCAGAGCTGCTGCCTGCCGGGAACCCTCTTTGATCCATAAAAGAAGACCGCCGGTCAGGGCAGCCCTCTCTTTTCTCTTTCTATTTATTCCAACTTACTCACCGACACCTCATAGGCCACCCTTTTCTCCACCTCGTTCTCTCCCAGCTTCTTCTGGTACTCCCTGCTCTGGATTCTCCCCCAGACCTGAATATGTCCGCCAATCTCGAAGCTGTCGGCAAACCTTGCGTTCCGTCCCCAGCATATGCATGGAATATAGTCCGACTTCCCGTAAGGGCGGTTCACGGCGAGTAGGATATCGGCAATCTCCCGGCCAAGAGGCGTCTTCCGATAAATCGGATGCTTGCACACATATCCGTCCAGAAAGATGTAATTCGGCCTCAGCCCCTCTTCAAACGGATCGCACTCCCTGAATTCGCGTGCAAAGACCGACAGCACCAGACGGTTTCTGTTCTCTTCATGACGGTTATATGAGCGGAACTGTCCGATAATCTCAACGTATTTCCCGGCCATGCTCTGCTTCACGTCAATCAGCCGTTCCGAAACCATGACGGGAATCACGTCAAAGGTTTCACTAAGCCGGTTCACCGATACATCTACCATGTAAAACCCTTCACCGAACACATCATGGCTGAACGTAAAATCACTGACTACCTCACCTGCAACACTTACTTGATTGTTATCAAATACTTTATCTGTCATACTGTATGACTCCCTTCTCTTCATCCTGTTCCGCAGAAAATCTTTCTACAAACTAGAGTTAATTATGCTCTCTTCATATCTTATGCATCGTATCCCTTGTTTAGAAGTAAATTTTTCCCAGAAACATGGAATTTATTCCATTCCGGTCATTTTCTTGCAATTTTACCAGCATATGGACAGGAGCGGTTTTCTCTCATACGTCAAACTGCCAAAATTACAGGTTTCCGGCTGATCGCCCCTTAAGTCCCCCTTGTAAATTATTAGAAATATGATACAATAGTGAAGTTGCCGCGGAATCCGAATTCCGCGGCCTGAACGGAAAACCTTGTGAATGGAGGATACTATGAACATCAAAAGAGAAGACATCCGCAATATCGCGATCATTGCCCATGTTGATCACGGCAAGACCACGCTGGTAGATGAACTGTTGAAGCAAAGCGGTGTATTCCGTCAGAATCAGACCGTACAGGAACGGGTCATGGACTCCAACGACATTGAACGGGAACGCGGCATTACGATTTTATCCAAGAATACCGCCGTATTTTATAATGGCATAAAAATTAATATCATCGATACCCCCGGCCACGCTGATTTCGGCGGGGAAGTGGAACGTGTTCTGAAGATGGTGAACGGCGTAATTCTGGTGGTCGATGCATTCGAAGGCCCGATGCCCCAGACCAAGTTCGTGCTCAAGAAGGCGCTGGATCTGGATCTGCCCGTTGTAGTGTGTATTAATAAGATTGACCGGCCGGAAGCGCGTCCCCATGGGGTCGTGGATGAAGTCCTTGAGCTGCTGATTGAACTGGACGCCTCGGAAGAACAGCTTGACTGCCCGTTCGTCTTCGCTTCCGCCAAGGCCGGCGTCGCGGGCCCTGATCCGGACGGCCCTCTTGAGACGATGAAGCCGCTCTTTGAGACGATTATCGACTATATTCCCGCACCTACGGGAGATCCGGAGGCGGATACACAGGTATTAATCAGTACAATCGACTATAACGAATACGTCGGACGAATCGGAATCGGCAAGGTGGACAACGGAACCATCCGGGTGAACCAGGACGTTGTAATCGTAAATGCCCACGATCCTTCCAAAAAGAACCGCGTCAAGATCAGCAAGCTCTATGAGTTTGACGGCCTGAAGAAGGTGGAGATTCCGGAGGCGACTGTCGGTGCCATTGTCGCCATATCGGGAATTACCGATATTCACATCGGCGATACGCTCTGCTCCCCCGAGAACCCGAAGCCCATCCCCTTCCAGAAGATCTCCGAGCCGACGATTGCCATGCAGTTCATTGTCAACGACAGCCCATTCGCAGGGCAGGAAGGCAAGTTCGTCACCTCAAGACACCTGCGCGACCGTCTCTTTCGCGAGCTGAACACGGATGTAAGCCTGCGTGTCGAGGAGACTGACACGACGGAAGCCTTCAAGGTGTCCGGGCGCGGCGAACTTCATCTCTCCGTCCTGATTGAGAATATGCGGAGGGAAGGCTATGAATTCGCGGTCAGCAAGGCAGAGGTTCTGTACCACTACGATGAGAGCGGCAAGCGCCTTGAGCCTATGGAACGCGCGATTGTGGACGTCCCTGAGGAATTCTCCGGCACCGTCATTGAGAAACTGAGCTCCCGCAAGGGCGAGCTCGTCAATATGTCCCAGGCCACAGGCGGCTATACCAGACTGGAATTCCTGATCCCGGCCAGAGGTCTGATTGGGTACCGCGGCGAATTCCTTACGGACACCAAGGGCAACGGCATTCTGAACACCTCCTATGAAGGCTACGGCCCTTACAAGGGAGATATCCAGTACCGCAAGCAGGGCAGCCTGATTGCCTATGAGACCGGCGAGGCCATTACCTACGGCCTCTACAATGCCCAGGAGCGCGGCATCCTCTTCATCAGTCCGGGCGAGAAGGTGTATTCCGGCATGGTGGTCGGACAGAACGGCAAGCCCGAGGATGTGGAGGTGAATGTCTGCAAGCGCAAGCAGCTGACCAATACCCGCTCCTCAAGCGCCGATGAAGCGCTCCGCCTCACCCCGCCCCGTATCTTAAGCCTGGAGCAGGCGCGCGAGTTCATCGACACGGACGAGCTCCTCGAGGTCACCCCCAAGAGCCTTCGGATCCGCAAGAAGATTCTCGATCCCCTCATGCGTAAGAGAGCGCAGCGCAGATAAGCGCAGCGCAAATAAGCGCAGATCAAACGAACCCGGCAGGCATCTGCGCCCCCGCAACGAACGCGCAGATGCGAACGGCCGCAGGAGCTTCTCTCTCCTGCGGCCGTCTGTTCATACCGCCGTCTTGATTCAGTTCTTTAACTCCGGCAGCTTCCTGTCAGGATACTCCCTGATCTCAGCCGGATGCTCAATCTGATACAGATTGCAGATCTCTTTGAAATAAGAACGAATGACATCCTTCGCGATCACCTTGCTGTTATCCTTATCTCTGGATACGCGCATCGCGTTCTTCTCATAATTAGCCAGCGTACGCAGCGCCCTCGGTCCATACCAGTCAAACGCCTCGTATACATTGTCCATAATCTCTTTCTCTGCCTTCGTCAGGCTGTCCTCGCTCAGCTCAAGAATCGTAATTCCACGATTCTTCATGTTATCATACAGCTTCAGATAAGGCATATTGTTGTAAGTAATCTGATAATCCTCATCGAACAGCTCCCTGTTGTTCAGAGCGAGACAGAACGCCTGCGAATAATACAGGATCGACTGCACGCGTCCGGACGAGATCTCCGCATTCGCCTTATTAATAATGTACTGTGCCGCAACGCTGATCTTGGACTCCATCAGCTTCGAAAGTACGGCTTTCTTGCTCTTCTTGAATGCTACGCCTGTTAAGTTGTCCTTGTTCTCCAGAAGAATCTCGTAATAGTAATTGGGATCATTTAAGATCGCCTTCAGCTTATCCGAGTAGGCGTTCGTCGGAACATCTCCTTCGATATACCGGATAATGGTGGTTTCACCCCAGCCAAGCAGCTTGGCAAGCGGCTTCTTACCGATTCTGTAGTCGGACAAAATACTCTTGATCTCGTCTACAGTGATGATTGAATTGTCCTTCTTGTGATACCTTGTCTCGCCCATACCCATTTCCTTTCATGTGATTAGATTTTTGGTACCGTTGCAGTAAAACTACAAAAACTTACATCCCAATATACATACTATAACCAATTTTCTGACAAGGGTCAACAAAATTTTCACAAATTCATCAACTTTTTTGTGTCAATTCTGAGACATGTCATAATTGAAACTTATAGCACATCCGGTCCCGTCTACTGCAAAAAATCTCTTTCTGGAACAGTTTCCGGTCTCCTCCCTTATATAATAACACTTTTCTTTTAAAAAGTACAGATCAAATTCAAAAAAAATTTGATTCACAAGCAGATTTCATCAAATCTTAATACTTTCGAAATTCATTAATATCTGTTGCAATAATTTTAAAGCCTTTGATGATACGATCAAACATCCCAAGGCGGTAGAAGTTGATCAGCACCATTCCGACCGGAATCCCGATAATCAGACCGAGGATCCCCTTAATCCGATACCCGATGAACATGAAGATCAAAGTCTGGAGCGGACTGATTCCGATGCTGTCTCCTACCATCTTAGGCTGTAAAAGCTGTTTAATCAGCTGACAAAGGAAATAAATCACGACAAGAAAAATTGCGCGGACATAATTTCCCATGATGACATCTATAATTGCCCACGGCCACAGAATGGCTCCGGTCCCAAAGACCGGCATAAAATCAAGAAATGCGATTCCAATGGCCAGCAGGAAGGAATAATTCACCCCCAGCAGCTCGAACCCGACAAACATAATCAGCATCAGAATCAGCATGATTTTGAACTGGGCCTTAAAATAACCTCCGACCGCGGACTTGAAGTTATCCACAATCAACTGGTAGCTCTTACGAATCCCCTCCGGCAGAACCCGGTTCATGCCGGATGCAATCATATCCCTCTGTGCAATGAAGAAATAGGCAGATAAGACAGTGAAAATAGCCATAAGAAGCCCTTCTGCGATCCCTCTTACATAACCGCCCGCGTCGCTGATGCTGGGCAGCTGAATATCCTCAAACAGCGCAGCCAGATACTCTCCCGCATTCATGTTAATCGCCTGAATTCCCTCCTGGATAAAGCCCGGAAGCATCTCATAGAATCCCGAAAGTCTCGCACTTAAAGTATCAATAATAGATTGTGCCTGCGCCTCAATCGCATCCAGATTATCAAAGAGACTCCCGAACTCCCAGATCAGCAGCCAGACCACAAGGTATATGACCCCTGCGATAGCAAGGAGGACCGCTACAATAATAATGGCTGAGCTGTGCTTGCGCAGCAGCTTCACCTTTCTCTCCAGGAACTTCACAAGCGGATTCGCTATCATAGACAGAATCCCGCCGATCACAAACGGCAGGAAGAACCGAATCACCCTCGGAAGAAAGACAATCAGCAAAACAATACCGGTTATAGTAAGTAATAAGTTCGTAATAATTTTGAAATATATTTTCGGTTCCTGCATATCTGTTCCTGTCCTTTCTCAGGTTCCCTGCTTCACAAGCTTTCTCGTAAGAAGTGTAATAAAGAATATGATTCCCGACAGTATTACAATCGTAGGCCCTGCCGCCGTATTCAGAAAATATGACAGAACCAGTCCGTTGACTCCGGAGAATACCGCAATCAGGCAGGAGAACAGGTGGTACTCCCTCATGTCCGACGCGATATTTCTCGCCGCTGCCGCCGGCAGAATCAGAAGCGCGTTAATAATCAGAACTCCGACCCAGCGGATTGAGAGCATGACAATCACGGCAATCAAAACAGAAAAGATGTTCTCAATCAGCGCAATCCGGATTCCCTTGCTCCTTGCGAGACTCGGATTGATGCTGGCCGCAAGCAGCTTGTTGAATGCCGCCCCCCAGAAGATCAGCGTAAAGACCAGGATCACAAGCAGCGAAAGAATCTCGCTTCTGCCGATGCTTAGGATATCCCCCACCAGGAGCGAGGAATACTCGGAGAAATTGCCTCCCATGGAGAGAATTACAAGGCCCGCTGCCGTGCTGACCGAAGAGAAGACCGAGATCACCGTGTCGGTTGACACCCTTCCGCGCCTTCGGATGTAGTTCAGCAGGAGCGCAAAGAGAACTCCGAAGATCACCATGGACAATCCCCGGTTCGTCACCCCCAGGATAATCCCCGCCGCCATTCCCGTGAACGCGGAGTGACCCAGCGCGTCCGAGAAGAAGGCCAGCTTGTTATTGACGATCATCGTCCCCAGAATCCCGAACAGCGGGGTAATAATCAAAATTGCGGCAAGCGCATTTCTCATAAAATCATATTGCAAAAATTCAGATAACCACTTCATCATCCGCCCTCCGTTCACAGCTCGCCCCAGGCTCTCCGGCCGCTTGTGAACGCCCGGGCGAATTCCGGACTGTTCAGCACCTCCTGCGGCTTTCCCGCCCGGATCACGGTCTTATCCAGCAGAATCACCTCATCCGCATAACGCTCCACGAATTCCAGATCATGCGATACCAGAATAATGGCCAGATCGTAATGCTTCTTCAGTTCATCAATATTATGATAAAACAGCTCCATTCCATTCTTGTCAATCCCCGACACCGGCTCGTCCAGCAGCAGAAGATTCGGAATCGGCGTACAGGCAATGGATAGCAGCACTCTCTGCAGCTCGCCCCCGGACAAGTCACAGACCTGCCGCTCCATCAGATCCTGTGCCGCGAAGAGAGCAAGGTGCCTTCGTATCTTCTCCTTCAGCTTCTTCGGATGAACCAGGAAGACCGGAATGTTGCTGATATAGCTTGCAAACAAATCATAGACGCTTGCGGGCGTGTTCTTCTCAAGATTCAGATTCTGGGGCACATAGCCGATTCGAAGATTCACCGCCTTCCGGTTCTTCAAATCCGTGAATTCAATGCTTCCCTCATGCGGAATCTCCCCGAGAATCGCCTTAATCAGAGTGGACTTTCCCGCCCCGTTCCTTCCGATGATCACGGTCAGGCCGCCGCAGTGGATATGGAGATTCACATGCTCCAGCATAACCGTATCCCCGTCCCGCACCGTGATATCCTTCATCTTAATACAATGAAGGCCGCAGGCCCCTCTCCCGTGGATTCTGGCCTCAGGCTGCTTCTCATTTACCGACATGGGCAAGAGCCTCCTTTATCACCTCAATATTCT
>CALWGS010000199.1 GCA_944380155.1 uncultured Lachnospiraceae bacterium | reverse complement strand
GATAGATGAATCATCATCTATGGAGCAGCGGCTCCTGTTCCTGTATTTCCCCACATGATCGGATCCTCTTCCCTTACTTCACAACTCTCCCGTTCTCATCCCGAATCAGCGGCGTCCCCGCCGGCCTCATATTGACATAGATTTCATTCAACCTCTCGTCCGGATATCTCTCATCCAAAAAGATCTCATACTGGTTATTCGGCTCAAGTCCGAGCCTTCTTTCATTCTGACGGTAGACCGCGCTTGCCGACAGGAACATATTCACAGACATCCCGATAATCATCACCCAGGTAAGAATCAGACCGATCCGGTTCGGAATCCGCTCAATCATCCGGTTCATCGCCGGAAGCACAACCTTCATAACCACAATCGCCAGGGCGCCCCACGCAAGCGCGAACAGCCAGTTCGCCCTTCCTCCGACCGAGAAGATGCTGTCGCCGTAATTCCACGATACCGTTCCGAACACTTTCTCCTGCAGGAACGAACAGGCATACTCGAACACAATGCTGAATGCCGCCGTTACTCCGAAGATCGTAAGACTTCCCTGCTTCTGAAACAACTGAATCAGAAGCACGATACAGACCGCCCCAAGTCCGTAGATAATGGTAAATGGTCCGTAAATCAGGCTCTTTCTGCTCTCGAAGAAGCCATGATACAGATAGCACCATCCCATCTCAAGAAGATAGCCAAGCACACTGCATACCACAAAGATCCACACTAATTTGTAAAAATTAATCCCCTGCGCGAATGATTTCTTCTTTTCCATTTCCGTCCCATCCTTTGTATGTAATGTTGTATGTTGAGGTCATTGTAACAGGAGAATCTAAGAATTCCGTTAAAGAAATGCTAAAGTTTTTTTAATAAAGCCAGTAAATCTTTCCGTGGTTCTTTCTGAAAAAAATACCGTGATGCCAAAGGAAGTTTCCTTCCTCCGCATCACGGCCTTTATTATGCGTAAAGCGGATATTGTTCCGTCAGCGCCCTCACAAGCTCCTTCGCCTTCTCCCGGTTCGCCTCAGCATCCTCTACGACAAGGGAGATAGCCTTGGCAATCACATGCATATCTGCTTCCTTCATTCCTCTCGTCGTCACCGCCGCTGTTCCGAGGCGGATTCCGCTGGTCACCGCGGGCTTGGCGGGATCGTTGGGAATCGAGTTCTTGTTGCAGGTAATATTCGCCGAATCCAGAAGCGTCTCCGCCTCCTTGCCGGACACATTCTTATTCCTCAGATCAACCAGCATCAGATGATTGTCCGTACCGCCCGAGACCAGCTCGAAGCCAAACTCTCCCAGTCCCTTCGCAAGCGCCTGCGCATTGCTGATGATCTGTGCGGCATACTGCCGGAAGGACGGATCCAGCGCCTCCTTGAAGGAGACCGCCTTCGCCGCAATCACATGCATCAGCGGGCCGCCCTGGGTTCCGGGGAAAACCGCCTTATTCAGCTTATGCTCCGCGGCGAATTCCTCGCTTGACAAAATCATGCCGCCCCTTGGGCCTCTTAAGGTCTTATGTGTCGTAGTCGTCGTAACGTGCGCATAGGGAATGGGGCTCTCATGGCAGCCCGCTGCAACCAGCCCGGCAATATGCGCCATATCCACCATCAGATAGGCTCCGACCTCATCCGCGATCTCACGGAAGCGCCTGAAATCAATCTTCCTCGGATACGCGCTCGCTCCGGCGATGATCAGCCTCGGCCTGCACTCCTTCGCGATCCGCTCCACCTCGTCATAATCCAGAAAGCCCGACTCATTCACGCCGTAAGGCACAATGTTGAAATACATTCCCGAGAAGTTCACCGGACTTCCATGCGTCAGATGCCCGCCGTGCGCAAGGTTCATTCCGAGCACGGTATCGCCGGGCTTTAACAGTGCCAGGAACACCGCCATATTCGCCTGTGCTCCGGAATGAGGCTGCACATTTGCATAAGTACAGCCGAACAGCTCCTTCGCCCTGGCTATCGCAAGGCTCTCGGCAATATCTACAAACTCACAGCCGCCGTAATACCTTCTGCCCGGATAGCCTTCCGCATACTTATTTGTCATCGGACTTCCCATCGCCGCCATTACTGCCTTGCTCACAAAATTCTCCGAGGCAATCAGCTCAATGTGGCTGCGCTGTCTTTCCAGTTCCAAAGTAATACTGTCCGCAAGTTCAGGATCCACTGTCCTTACTTCGTCAAATGAGTACATACGCCTATTTCCTCCTTATAATTTCATGTCTGCCGGGTCCGTTTGAAATCATCGTGATCGGCACGCCAATCTCCTTCTCAATGAATTCGATATAGTTCCTGCAGTTTGCCGGAAGCTTCTCATACTCCGTAATCCCCCGGATCTCTGTCTTCCATCCGGGAAGCTTCTCATACACCGGCTTCGCCTTGGCGAGCCTTACGGTAGTCGGGAACTGCTTCGTTACCTTACCGTCAATTTCATAGCCCACGCACACCGGAAGCTCATCCAGATATCCGAGTACATCCAGAACCGTAAGCGCGACCTCAGTCGCTCCCTGCATTCTGCAGCCGTAACGGGTCGCCACCGCGTCAAACCACCCCATTCTCCTGGGCCGTCCGGTCGTCGCGCCGAATTCTCCGCCGTCCCCGCCGCGCCTTCTTAATTCGTCCGCTTCCTCACCAAAGATCTCGCTGACGAACTCTCCGGCTCCGACCGCACTCGAGTAGGCCTTGACCACTGCAATGATATCCTTGATCTCATACGGAGGAATCCCCGCTCCGATCGCGCCGTATGCCGCAAGGGTCGAAGAGGAGGTTACCATCGGATAGATGCCGAAATCCGGATCCTTCAGGGTTCCGAGCTGTCCCTCCAGCAGAATATTCCTGCCCTCCGCAATCGCCTCCTGCAGGAAGGCGGCCGTATCGCAGACATAGGGCTCAATCATATCCCGATAGGAAAGCAGGGTCTCATACAGCTCGTTCGCATCAATCTGAGGCTTATGATACAGATGCTCCAGCAGAATATTCTTATATTCACAGGTTCTTTCCACTTTATCCTTCAGAGTCTCCTCATCGAAGAGCTCTGACACCTGGAAGCCGATCTTCGCGTACTTATCGGAATAGAACGGGGCGATACCCGATTTGGTGGAACCGAATGCCCTGCCCTTAAGCCTCTCTTCCTCATATTGATCGAACAGAATATGATACGGCATCATAATCTGGGCCCGATCCGAGACCAGAATTCTGGGCTTGGGAACCCCTCTGTCCACAATCGAATTAATTTCCTGTATCAAATACGGAATATTCAGCGCCACACCATTGCCGATGATGCTGGTTGTATGACTGTAGAATACTCCGGAAGGCAGCAGATGAAGCGCAAACTTGCCGTAATCATTGATAATCGTGTGCCCTGCGTTGCTTCCGCCCTGGAAACGTACAATGACATCCGATTCCTGACCCAGCATATCTGTTATTTTTCCTTTCCCCTCGTCGCCCCAGTTGGCGCCGACAATCGCTCTGACCATATCTTTTATCCTCCTGTCCGGAACCTGAACTATCTTACCGTCCTATACTAAGACATATTTTGCATAAGACACTCTTAGTATAAAGCATTTTCTCTCATAAGTAAACTCAATATTTGCAATACAAGACATCATCTTGTATGATACAGGTCTGCATGAGATGCGCGTCCGTTCTCATATTCCCGTACTTCCGAATCCCCCGTTGCGCACTTCCTCTGCGCAGTCATCCTCGGTAATGCCGAACGGCACGAAGATCCCCTGTACGAACCCTCCCTGGTACGGCACATTCAGCACGCTCCCATCCTTCGCGTCATTTGTGATTCTCACGAAAATATGGCCTTCGTTATCGGAACCGTAATAATCGCTGTCAATCACACCGACCGTATTATTCAACTGCATCCGGAACTTAAAGCCAAGCCCGCTTCTTGGATAACACATAAGCACCCAGCCTTCCTTCATGCGTGCCCGGATCCCTGTGGGAACCTTCAACATCTCACCGGGACGCAGCGTGATGGCGAGCGGGGTATAGAAATCATACCCCGCCGATCCTCTGGTAGCACGTCTGGGCAGACGCAGCTCGTCATAGATTTTGTCGGCCTCCTCCTGCAAGGCGTCAGGGAACGTATCGATCCAGTCCTTTATAAACTGTTCCCTGCTGACCTTCTCAAATGCCGCAACCCTCTCCATGCCGGCCTCCCGTCAGATTTCCTTCAGGAATGCGATATAACCGCAGAATGCCTCGTAGATATCCGACTTGCTGGTAATTTCCCAAGGCGCATGCATGCTTAAGACCGCAACGCCGCTGTCAATCACCTGCATATTGTACTTCGCCATAATGTAGGCGATGGTTCCGCCGCCGCCCTGATCGACCCTGCCAAGCTCCGCAGTCTGATAAGTCACCTCATGCTTCTCAAGAGCCTGGCGAATGGATGCGATATATTCCGGATTCGCGTCGTTCGAACCGGACTTGCCGGCGCGTCCGGTGTACTTATTGAACACAAGCCCCTTTCCGAAATACGCGCAGTTCTTCTTCTCATTCACCTTCGGATAATTCGGATCATACGCCGCGCTGACGTCGGAGGAGAGCATATGGCTGTTCGCAAGAGCGCGCCTTACCTTCAGCTCCGAATAGCAGCCGAGCTTGTCAAAGATCTCCGCTACCGCGTTCTCAAAGAATACGGACTGCATACCGGTCGCTCCCACGCTTCCGATCTCTTCCTTATCTACGAGAAGGCAGCAGGTCGTCCGATCCGGATGGCTGACCTCGAACAGCGCCATCGCCGAGGTATACGCACACACTCTGTCGTCCTGGCCGTAGCCCATGACCATGCTGCGGTCCAGTCCGAAGTCCCTTGCCTTCCCGGCCGGAACCACCTCAAGCTCCGCAGACAGGAAATCATCCTCCTCAAAACCGTACTTCTCCTGAAGCAGCTTAAGAATATTCGCCTTCACCGCTTCCTTCTCAACGCCTGCCAGCGGCTCGCTTCCGAATAAAACATTCAGATCCTCGCCGTTGATCACCTGAGACGCCTTCTTCTCCATCTGGATGGCGGACAGATGAACCAGCAGATCCGTAATACCAACCACCGGATCGGAATCGTCCTCTCCGATGACAACCGTGATCCTGGTTCCGTCCTTCTTCACTACAACGCCGTGAAGGGCGAGCGGCAGCGTGACCCACTGATACTTCTTGATTCCGCCATAATAGTGCGTGTCAAGCAGCACCATCTCCGTATCCTCATATAACGGAACCTGCTTGAGGTCGAGCCTCGGGGAATCAATATGAGCGCCGAGCAGCTTCATACCATCCTCCAGCGGACGCTCACCGATGACGAACAGCGCCACTGCCTTGTCCATATTGTTGTAATAGACCTTGTCTCCGGGTTTGAGCGTATCCACGCTGTTCAGATCCACGAACCCTTCCTCTCTGGCCATTCTGATAACCTCCAGCGCGCACTCCCGCTCTGTCTTGCAATTCGATATGAAATCCTTATACCCTTCATTCAATGCAAATAATTCCTGCCTCTGGCTCTCACTGTACTTCAGCCATGCATTCTTTTTTCTGTCATATCCTTCTGCCATATTTCTCTTCCTTTCTCCCGTATTTTCTCTGCCGGGCACAGCATTCCCATTATATCCTATCCGGATTGCAATTACAAGCTATCAATTATCTCCAGACAGGCTTCAGATCCCTCGCGTGTGCGTCCAAAAGGGCAGAGGACTTCATCTCTTATCCATCCTCTGCCCTTTTTCTGTTATGATACCCGTGATTATACCGTAACCTCAGCCTTCATGCCGAGCAGCTCCTGGTTCTCCTTCAGGATCGGACGAATGACCTCTTCGATATATTCCTCCGTCTGCTCCTTGGCCCTTCCGGTATATTTGGCCGGATCCATGGATTTCTGAAGCTCCTCCAGACTCATATGGAACGCCGGATCCGCCGCGATCAGCTCAAGCAGATTGTTCTCCAGCCCCTTCTCCTTCACGTTCCGGCCGGCTTCCATGCTGAGCGTGCGGATTCTTTCATGCAGCTCCTGTCTGTCTCCTCCCGCTTTCACCGCATCCATCATAATATTCTCCGTCGCCATGAACGGAAGTTCCGCCATCAGATGCTTCTCGATTACCTTCGGATAAACCACCAGACCGTCCACGACATTCAGATACAGTGTCAGGATTCCGTCCACTGCCAGGAATGCCTCGGGGATGGACAGTCTCTTATTGGCCGAATCATCCAGAGTTCTCTCGAACCACTGCGTAGCCGAGGTAATCGCCGGATTCATGCAGTCAACCATAACATAACGGGAGAGCGAGGCAATCCGTTCGCTTCTCATCGGATTCCTCTTATATGCCATCGCCGAAGAACCAATCTGATTCTTCTCGAACGGCTCCTCGATTTCCTTCAGATGCTGGAGCAGGCGGATGTCATTCGAGAACTTGTGCGCGCTTGCCGCGATTCCTCCCAGAACATTCAGCACTCTGGTATCTACCTTTCTCGAATAGGTCTGCCCGGAGACCTCATAGCACCCGGCAAATCCCATTTTCTCGGCAATCTTCTGATCCAGCTGCTTGACCTTCTCATGATCGCCCTCGAACAGTTCCAGGAAGCTCGCCTGCGTTCCCGTGGTTCCCTTAGAGCCCAGAAGCCGCAAGGAACCAAGCACATAATCCAGATCCTCCAGATCCAGCCTTAATTCCTGCAGCCACAGTGTCGCCCGCTTCCCGACCGTCGTCGGCTGCGCCGGCTGGAAATGCGTGAACGCAAGCGTCGGGAGATCCCGATACTTCAACGCGAACTTCGCCAGCTCTGCCATGACATTGACGAGCTTCTTCTTCACCAGACGGAGAGCCTGCGCCATAATAATAATATCCGTATTGTCCCCGACATAGCAGGAGGTCGCTCCCAGATGGATGATGCCCTTTGCCTTGGGGCACTGAACCCCGTAGGCGTAGACATGGGACATCACGTCATGCCGAACCTGAGCCTCACGCTTCTTTGCCACATCATAATTGATATCATCCGCGTGCCGCTTTAACTCCTCAATCTGCTCCTTTGTGACCGGAAGCCCCAGTTCATGCTCCGCCTCCGCCAGTGCAATCCACAGCTTTCTCCAGGTCCGAAACTTCATGTCCGGAGAGAAGAGGAACTGCATCTCCCTGCCCGCATACCGCTCCGAGAGCGGACTTACATACCTGTCATTCATATCAGATACCCACACCTTTCTATTTCAATCTGTGAACGCCGGCCGCCGTTCCATCCGCGGCGAAGACCGGCGCAGTGCCCGACAATCTCCGGGTTGAGCGCTTCCCGGATTATTTCTCATGCTCTCCCCTGATATCCTGTGTGGGAGGTTCGACCGGATAATTGCCCGTAAAGCAGCTGTCACAATACCCCGTATCCCCTTCCACCAGCTCCTTCAGCCGTTCGATGCTCAAGTATCCCAGCGAATCCGCTCCGATCATCTGACAGATCTGCTCCACGGTCGCATTATGGGCAATCAGCTGATCATCCGACGGTACATCCGTCCCGAAATAGCAGGGATGCAAAAAGGGCGGGGAGCTGATCCTTACATGAACTTCCCTCGCGCCCGCTGCCTTGAGCATGCCGACAATTCTCTCGCTCGTTGTCCCCCGGACAATCGAATCATCAATCATGACAATTCTCTTCCCCCTGACCGCTTTCGTCAGAACGTTCAGCTTAATCTTCACGGACGACTCCCTCATCGACTGGCTCGGCTTGATGAAGGTTCGTCCGACATAGCTGTTCTTTACGAATCCCATTCCAAACGGGATTCCCGATTCCAGCGCGTACCCCATGGCAGCAACCGTTCCGGAATCCGGAACTCCGATTACCAGATCCGCTTCAACCGGATGATCCTGCGCCAGAATCCGCCCCGCCATAATGCGGGAATGATACACGCTGATCCCGTCCAGCCTGCTGTCCGCCCTTGCAAAATAAATATATTCGAAAATGCACTTCGCTCTTTTTTCCTGTACCATCGAACGATCCGAGGCAATGCCGTCCCTGGTAATCGAGACAATCTCCCCCGGCTCCACATCACGGATATACTCCGCATTGACGGCATCCAGGGCACAGGTCTCGCTCGCGAGGAAATAGGTATTGTCCCGTTTTCCGATGCACAGCGGCCGGAAACCGAACGGATCCCTTGCTCCAATCAGCTTTCTCGGGCTCATCACAATCAGGGAATAGGCTCCCGCAAGCTTCTTCATCGCGTTTGCGATCGCGCTCTCGACATTGCGGGTCTTTAAGCGTTCCCTTGCGATATGATAGGCAATCACCTCGGAATCAATCGTGGTCTGGAAAATCGCTCCCGTATACTCTAACTCCCTGCGCAGCATAGGAGCATTCACAATATTCCCATTATGCGCCAGTGCAAGTGTTCCCTTCACATAGTTCAGAACCAGAGGCTGCGTATTCTCCTGCACGCTGGCTCCTGTCGTGGAATATCTGACATGCCCCACGCCGATATCCCCGGACAGCTTCGCAAGATTCTCCGAGGTGAACACCTCATTCACCAGTCCCATTCCCTTGCAGGATCTCACCTGCCCCTTCGGGCCCGCCGTATCACTGACCGCAATCCCGCAGCTTTCCTGTCCGCGGTGCTGCAAAGCGAATAACCCATAATAGATCGAGGAGGCAGCGGTCTGGTTCCCGTCCAGGTCATAAGCCCCGAATACTCCGCACTCCTCATGAATCTCGTCTGATTTTGATTCGCTGATATTAAATCTATTCATTCTTACCTCATTTCTGTAGCGCTTTTTGCATGTCTCAAACTTCTGCCCGCAATAAAGGATGCCGCGTAGAGGATGGGAACCCATCCTCCGCGCGGCAGCCCTGCCTGCTATTATCTAATTCAGCCTTACAGTCCGAGGCGCTTGCAGACCTCCTGATAAGCACCCTCTACATTCCCAAGATCCCTTCTGAAGCGATCCTTATCCAGCTTCTCGTGAGTCTTCACATCCCACAGCCTGCAGGTATCCGGCGAAATCTCGTCCGCCAGGATCACCTTGCCGTGATACCTTCCGAACTCGATCTTAAAATCAATCAGCTCAATGCCGCACTCCAGGAAATACTTGCACAGCACCTCGTTCACCTTGAACGCGTACTTCGTAATATCATCAATCTCTTCTCTTGTTGCGGCCCCGATTGCGATGGCATAATAATCGTTAATCATCGGATCGCCAAGCGCGTCATCCTTGTAGGAGAATTCAAGGGTCGGGCACAGGAGCTTCCTTCCTTCCTCAATTCCGAGCTTCTTCGCGAAGCTTCCGGCAGACACATTCCTCACAATGACCTCCAGCGGAACGATCTCCACCTTCTTCACCAGCGTCTCCCTGTCGCTTAACTCCTTCACAAAATGAGTAGGAACCCCTTCCTTCTCAAGGATCTGCATCACATGATTCGACATCTTATTATTGATCACGCCCTTGCCTGAAATCGTTCCCTTCTTCAGTCCGTTGAACGCGGTGGCGTCATCTTTATAATCCACGATGAATAAATCCTCATCATCCGTAGCATAGACCTTCTTTGCCTTGCCTTCATAAAGCATCTCTAATTTCTTCATTACATACTCCATTCCTGCGCCCATCCTGCGCGTTATATTCAGGTTATCCTGTCGATTTATTCATACCTTCATTATAACAGGCCGCATCCGGAACGCAAGCATTTTTTTACAAAAAACGCTTCCGGAGCAGAAATTTCGGTTAAATGAACAAAAATCAAGAAAAAGAAATCTGATTTTTGGCCGCCTGCCCCCTTACTGGATTCCCGGAATCTTAGGAAGACTTGCAAATCCCTTCTCCAAATCCTCGTCCGTCGGCACATAATCTGTCATTCTTCCCTCCAGATAAGCGGAGTACGCAGTCATATCAAAGTATCCGGTGCCGGTCAGGCCGAACAGAATGGTCTTCGCTTCTCCGGTCTCACGGCAGCGGATCGCTTCGTCCACCGCGACCCGGATCGCGTGTGCGGATTCGGGAGCGGGAAGAATGGTCTCCTTCCTTGCGAACATCACCGCCGCTTCAAATACCTTCGTCTGTTCCACGGATACAGCCTCCATATATCCGTCATGGTACAGCTTTGACAGAATCGGGGACATTCCATGGTAGCGCAGGCCGCCCGCGTGGTTTGCGGAAGGGATGAAGCCGCAGCCGAGCGTATACATTCTGGCCATCGGTGTAATCTTCCCGGTATCGCAGAAATCATAGGCATATCTTCCTCTGGTTAAGGACGGGCAGGATGCCGGCTCAACCGCGATAATCCTCGGATCCGCCCTGCCGGTCAGCTTATCCTGCATGAACGGAGCAATCAGACCGCCGAGATTGGAGCCGCCGCCCGCGCAGCCGATGATAATATCCGGATATTCCCCGAGAATCTCCATTGCCCTCTTCGATTCCAGTCCGATCACCGACTGGTGCAGCAGCACCTGATTCAGCACGGAGCCAAGTACATATTTATATCCTTCAGTCGTAACCGCCTTCTCAACCGCCTCGGAAATCGCGCAGCCAAGGCTTCCCGTTGTTCCCGGGTTCTCGGCAAGAATCTTTCGTCCGACCTCAGTTGTAGTGCTCGGGCTCGGAATCACATCGCCTTCGAACACCTGCATCACGGACTTGCGGAACGGCTTCTGCTCATAGGAGACCTTCACCATATACACGGTCAGCGGCAGTCCGAAATACGAACACGCCTCCGACAGAGCGGTTCCCCACTGTCCTGCTCCGGTCTCAGTCGTCACTCCCTTCAGCCCCTGCTCCTTGGCATAATAAGCCTGGGCAATCGCGGAGTTGAGCTTATGGCTTCCCGATGTATTATTTCCCTCGAACTTGTAATAAATCCTGGCCGGAGTATCCAGCGCCTTCTCCAGATTATAAGCACGGATCAGCGGTGACGGACGGTACACCTTATACATCTCGCGAATCTCTTCCGGTATCTCAATATACCGCGTCACCGAATCCATCTCCTGCTTCGCAAGCTCCTTACAGAACACCGGATACAGATTCTCCTCGGTCGCCGGCTTCATGGTTGCCGGATTCAGCATGGGGTCGGGCTGCTCCTTCATATCTGCCCTTAAATTATACCAAACCTTCGGAATCTCCTCTTCACTCAAATAGAATCTGTGCGGAATCTTCGCCATAATACATTCTCCTTTCATGAACCGTCTGTTGTCACAAATAAAAAAAGCCTTCGTCCCTTCTCTTCTGGGACAAAAGCTTCTGCTCCTGCGGTGCCACCCCGATTGACGCAATGCGCCCTCTCCATCCGTGATCCTGTCAATCACGCTTCCCTGATAACGGGAGAAGAACCCGTCGGATACTACTCCGGCTCCTGCCGCCCGGCCTGTGCCGTTCAACTTGTGCCGCTCGCTCCGCACTCCGCAGTCCATTCGGCCAGACCGCCTGCCTGCCATATTCCACCGTCATGGCTCTCTGTAAGGGGCTTATCTGCTTACTACTCTGCATCACCGATTTGATGATGCTATTATATACAAAGAACCTCTCATTTGTCAACAGTTTTTTTATTATTTTCACAAAAGCTGCCGGGACAGGATGTACTCTCCTGCCCGGCATATCTCATGTCTTACAGCTCCGTAATCTCCGAGTGGAACTCCTGAAGGGACTTCACGGACAGCGTTCCCTTCGCCTTCACGGCCTTAATTCCCGCGGCCGTTGCTCTTGCGGCGGCCATCGTGGTCATATAAGGGATCCTTCCCTTGATGGCAGCCTTGCGGATGTAGCTGTCATCCACCGCTCCCTTCTTGCCGATCGGGGTATTGACAATCAAATCAATCTTCCGGTTCGTAATCGCATCCAGGATATTCGGACGTCCCTCGTTGATCTTGGCGATCTTCTCCGCGGGAATGCCCGCCTGTACAATCATATCGTGGGTTCTTCCGGTCGCCATGATGCGGAATCCGCATTCATGGAAGCTCTGTGCGATCTCAACCAGCTCCGGCTTATCCCGATCGCTTACGCTGATCAATACGGTTCCCTCGAGCGGAAGCTTGTTCTTGGCTCCCTCCTGCGCCTTGTAGAACGCCTCTCCGAAATCCGCCGCCATTCCGAGCACCTCTCCGGTCGAACGCATCTCCGGTCCAAGGACGGGGTCAACCTCCTGGAACATATTGAACGGGAACACGGCCTCCTTCACACCATAATGAGCAAACCTCTTCTCCTTCAGTGCGGGAACCGGCGAAGGACGGCCGGTCAGATGAGCCGTCATAATCTCGGTTGCCAGCTTCACCATCTTGATGTTGCAGACCTTGGATACCAGCGGAACGGTTCTCGATGCCCTCGGATTCGCCTCAAGCACATACACCTTCCCGTCTTCAATCGCATACTGCATATTCATCAGTCCGACAACATGCATCTCCCTGGCAATCCGTCTGGTATACTCCTTAATCGTTGCTACCTGCTCCCTGGTCAGGTTCATCGAAGGCAGGATACACGCCGAATCCCCGGAATGAACACCTGCCAGCTCAATATGCTCCATCACAGCCGGCACATACACATTCTCTCCGTCGCTGATCGCATCCGCCTCGCACTCTGTCGCATGATGCAGGAACCGATCAATCAGGATCGGACGATCCGGAGTGACGCCGACTGCCGCATTCATATAAAATGCCATTGCCTCGTCGTCATGAACCACTTCCATTCCGCGGCCGCCAAGAACATAAGACGGACGCACCATCACCGGGTATCCGATCCGATTCGCCACCTCAAGCGCTTCCTCCACCGTCGTCGCCATCCCGGCTTCCGGCATCGGGATCTCCAGCTTATCCATCATGGCGCGGAACAGATCCCTGTCCTCTGCCATATCAATCGTCTCAGGCGTTGTTCCGAGAATATTGACTCCTGCCTTCTTCAGATCCGCCGCCAGATTCAGAGGAGTCTGCCCGCCAAACTGGGCAATCACGCCGACCGGCTTCTCCTTCTCGTGGATACTGAGGACATCCTCCAGCGTAAGCGGCTCAAAATACAGCTTATCGGAGGTATCATAGTCCGTGGATACGGTCTCGGGATTGCAGTTCACGATAATCGTGCGGAATCCCAGCTCGCGCAGGGCAATGGCCGCATGGACGCAGCAGTAGTCGAATTCGATTCCCTGTCCGATCCGATTGGGGCCGCCTCCAAGAATCATGATCTTCGGCTTATCCGTATCAACCGGACTCTCATCCCTGATATGGTAGGTGGAATAGTAATAAGCCGCATCCTGCGTTCCGCTCACATGAACCCCTTCCCATGCTTCCGTAATTCCGTTCGCAAGCCTCATGGCACGGATCTCCTCTTCCGGAACCTCAAGCAACTGGCCCAGGTACCTGTCTGCGAATCCGTCCAGCTTGGCCCTGCGCAGCATCTCCACCGGCAGCTCCCTGCCCTTCTGCTTCAGGATCTCTTCCTCTTCCTCAACCAGCTCCTTCATCTGCTCAATGAAATAATGCTTGATCTTGGTCATCTGGTACAGTTCTTCCACGGAAGCGCCCTTCCTGAGTGCCTCGTACATAATGAACTGGCGCTCGCTGCTGGGCGTATGCAGCATGTTCATAAGCTCCTCTTTGGACTTCTTCCCGAAATCCTTCGCTCCGCCCAGTCCGTACCTGCCGATCTCAAGGCTGCGGATCGCCTTCTGGAAAGCTTCCTTATAGGTCTTGCCGATGCTCATGACTTCGCCCACCGCGCGCATCTGGGTTCCGAGCTTATCCTGCGCTCCCTTGAACTTCTCAAATGCCCATCTTGCGAACTTGATCACAACATAATCACCGGTCGGAACATACTTGTCAAGCGTACCGTGTCTGCCGCACGGAATCTCATCCAGCGTCAGGCCGCTTGCGAGCATCGCGGATACCAGGGCAATCGGGAAGCCGGTCGCCTTGGAGGCAAGCGCGGAGGAACGGGAGGTTCTCGGGTTAATCTCGATAATGATATCCCGATCCGTCTTCGGATCGTGTGCCCACTGCACATTCGTTCCACCGATCACCTGAATCGCCTCTACAATCCGGTAGGACTTCTCCTGCAGGCGCTTCTGAACCTCTTCCGATATAGTCAGCATTGGAGCGGAACAGAAGGAATCCCCGGTATGGATTCCGAGCGGATCGATATTCTCAATGAAGCAGACCGTAATCATGTTATTCTTCGCGTCGCGGACCACTTCAAGCTCCAGCTCTTCCCAGCCCAGAATGGACTCCTCTACCAGAACCTGTCCGACAAGGCTTGCCTGCAGTCCTCTCGCGCAGACCGTCTTCAGCTCCTCGACATTATACACAAGACCGCCGCCGGCACCTCCCATCGTATACGCGGGACGCAGCACGACCGGATATCCCAGCCTGTCCGCAATCGCGAGCGCTTCCTCGACAGAATAGGCAACCTCGCTGCGGGCCATCTCAATTCCAAGGCTCTCCATCGTATGCTTGAATTCGATCCGATCCTCCCCGCGCTCAATCGCATCCACCTGCACGCCGATTACCTTGACGTTGTACTTGTCAAGAACCCCGGCCTCATACAGTTCGGAACACAGATTCAAGCCGGACTGTCCTCCCAGGTTCGGGAGCAGCGCATCCGGGCGCTCTTTCTCGATGATCTGCGTCAGCCTCTCCAGGTTCAGAGGCTCAATATACGTTACATCCGCTGTCTCAGGATCTGTCATAATGGTGGCGGGATTCGAATTCACCAGCACGATCTGATACCCAAGGGCACGAAGCGCCTTGCACGCCTGGGTACCGGAATAGTCAAACTCACACGCCTGCCCGATCACGATGGGGCCGGATCCGATAATTAAAACTTTGTGGATATCATTTCTCTTCATATGTTCTATTTCCTTCCTGTTGCTTTCGATTGCATCCGCTATCTCATTGATTATACCATAGATTCGCCAAATTACTATCCGCAAATTCAAAAAAATTGGCTCAATTTTCCGATTCTTTGGTTTTCCGTTTCTTTTCGCAAAAAAAGTCCGGAAACGATCACGCTTCCGGACCTTCTCGCCAGGGGCAGTAGGATTCGAACCCACGACCTGCGGTTTTGGAGACCGATATTCTACCAGCTGAACTATACCCCTTCACTTCCTGTACAGCCTTTTCCCGACTGCCCTCTTATCATACAATAAATTGCGTAAATTGTCAACAAAGATTTGAATATATTTTTGCAGATCATTTACACTGTTTTTAATCCGGTTCCTCGAATATCGCCGTCACCGTATATACACTCTCCTCTTCCACTACGCTAAGTACCGTCCCCTTCAACACCTTCAGCCGCTTAGGGGTATTGTTCGACATTGCGAGCGCAGGCTCGATGGTGTAATAATACATCATGCCGGCCAGGGTCTGAAGCATGGATTCCCGCAGTTCCACCTCATCCCCTGCCTCAAGCAGCCCCGGACGCTCCATTCGAAATTCCATTTCCCGTTTCATGATTTCCCTCGTTTCTGTTCTAATCCTTGCGTATTTAATCTTTGTGTACGCCGGGTCTGCCGCGCCGCCGGTTATTCCTCCAGGAATTCGGCGGCAACAGCCGCAATCACTTCCCGGTTGCGGCTCCAGATATCCGCGAATTCCTCAATGGACAGCGGCGCCCTCCCGGTTCCGATTTCAATTGTTACTGCAGGGATCTCCTTCACGCCCGCCGCCCAGTCGCTGTAACCGGCCGCGTCCACTCCCGCGTCATCCGAACGGTATATCATCTGATAGCCGGTCAGTCCGGAGATCAGAGCCGTCAGACTCTCACATTCCCCGCGGAATTCACCCGTCTGCCCGTAATCCCAATACAGAATGGAGCCGGTCGCGTGATAGCTGATGGCCGCCCGCGGATTCAGGGAATTCGTCAAATCAATCAGAGCCGCGCTCTCCTTCTCGCTGCCCGGCGCCGTTCCCTTGTATCGGTCAGATCCCGGCGCGCTGCTCCCTGTGAATTCATCCCAGCCCATATCAAAATTACGGTTCAGATCCACTCCGTTCGCGTTCGACTTAAA
>CALWGS010000198.1 GCA_944380155.1 uncultured Lachnospiraceae bacterium | reverse complement strand
ATCACAGGAGAGAGGACATCGATCTTGCCTTTGAGATTCTGTATGAGCAGCATCCAGATTATAGAAAGTATGCAAAAGAATATTTGTCGGGAGATTACAGTAATTTCTGCAATATGTTCATTTTCAGCAGAAAGATTTTTTTCGATTATTGTGAGTGGATATTCGGAATTCTGGAAGAGTTTGAGAAACGCGTCGATCTCAGAGAGAAGCGTCTTTTCATCTCGGAGCGGCTAACAGGAGTCTACATATACCGGCTGATGCAACAGAGAGAATTGAAGTATAAGGTGGTTCCGATTTCTTTCATCGCGGATCCGGTTACGGTTCCGATTGCCCTGCCTGTTGACGAAGAAAATCAGTTTGCATTGGCAGTTTCTGTGATATCTCTTCTGGCGAATAAGAATTCCGACAGCCATTATATCATTTATCTGTTGGGAAATTCGAGAGTAGAAGTACTTGTTAAGTATAAGTTCTGTTTTCTGGAAAAGGAATATAGTAATTATGAGATTCAATTTATTCACACTGAGATATCCCGGGAATATTATCCTTTGATTTTGTCAGAATTGTTGACAGACACGAATAAATGTATCTATATGGAGGAGAACTCTATTGTCCTAAAGGATATCAGTGAGTTTTTCAGAACCTGCAGTGTAGATGATTTTTATGTCGTTGGAGCGCCGTTGGAGGATTATGATGTTTCAAAGCAGGACAAGAAGGTTAATCCTTCCTTTGCGGTGCTGAATTGTGCAAGTCTCCGCAGACACAAAATTTATGAACAAGCTCGGGAAAAAATGACAGGCGGCCATAATGCACTTGGATTGTTTCATGCATTGTTAAAGGGGCAGCTTGGATATGTTCCATGGTATTATATGACTGTAACAGGGTTGATGGTGTCGCCCGAGGTGTTTGATCGAAAAAAGGCAAGAGGAAGTTACCAGGCAGATGCGGTTTGGAAACCCATAATGGTCTATTCGGAGAGAATGCCGTGGAATGATCCACAGGGTGTATTCAGCGGCTTCTGGTGGAGTATAGCGGCAAAGGTTCCGGGTTGTTTTGAGTTTATCTCATATGATTTGGATGCGTTAAGGGGATATCTTTGCGTTCAGCAGGAGGAGATTCATAAAATATTAGAAAAAGCACCGAAAATATCCAAAATAAATTATTTGGATGAGAAATCAGATTGGCACTCTTATTCTTTTCTGAAGAAGCTGCAATTTTATTACTATCATAACGGCTTGAAACAGACCATCCGTTATGCTTTTCAGAAGCTGACCGGAGGTAACAGAGCATGAAAACACCGCTTGTATCTGTATTAATCCCTGTATATAACGTAGAGAAGTATCTTAGCCGGTGTCTGGACAGTCTTATTAACCAGACCTTGACCGATATTGAGATCATCTGTGTGAATGACGGTTCTACGGATGGAAGTCTTAAGATTCTTAAGCAGTATCAGGAGAAAGACAACCGAATTGTGATTGTGGATAAGAAGAACGGCGGGCTTCCGTCTGCCCGGAATGCGGGACTTGACCGTGCGAGAGGGCAGTATGTCGGGTTCGTGGATTCGGATGACTATGTGGAACCGTCCATGTTTGAGACATTGTATAAGACGGCTAAGAAGAAGAATTCTGAGGTTGTGATCTGCGGGGCACAGATTTTTCCCGAGACTCCGAGGGCAACGGCTTGGCTCTATCAATGTCTGTCGCCGGAATATCACCATTATGACACATTCGAGCCATCGCTGTTGTTTCAAAATCCGTCTACCACTCCGTTCTTATGGAGAGTGTTCATTCAAAGAAGCCTAATTGAACAGTATCATCTACGCCTAGATGAAACCATTCTGCTGGGAGAGGATAAGGCATTTCAGGCCAAAGTATATCCGAAGGCAAAGGGAATTACCGTGATTCCGGACAAGCTGTATCATTACTGCTGGTTCCGCGAGGATTCCATGATGGGACAGGAGGTCTATCATATCTCCGGGAAGAAGGCGAGAGCGCACTGCAGGCTGGTGGAGCATATCGCGGGATTGATTCATGGGGAATCCGATGAGCTTGAGCGGCAGTTCCTTGCCTGGAGTATTCCGTTTGTCTATTCTGATTTTATCTACCTGACCTTGAAGGAGAAAACGGAGCTTGCGCCGGGATTGATCCGGGCGTGGACGGAGTGTGGGTACTACCACCACAGCAGGAGTCTTGAGGGATGGATTCAGGAGAATTATCAGTATGTGGATGAAATCTGTGCAGAGAAGCCGGAAAATGTGGTGTTGTCTGTGGTGCTTGTAGTCGAAAGAGAAGTAAAGTACATCAAAAAGAGCCTAAGGAGCATACTGAAGCAGTCTGTCAAGGGGATGGAAGTACTTCTTGTGAACAATGGCGCTTCAAAGGATACATATTTGATGCTGAATAGAGTGCTGTTTTCTGATAAGAGGATTCGTTTATATAATATGGAGCGAAAAGCTTATGGGAAAGCGTTGAATGTAGGAATTTGGCTGGCTGTGGGCGACTACATTGGTTTTTGCGATGCGGATGGATGGTATACTCATAGGAATACGCTGGAACAATGGTTTAGCTTTGCAAAAAAGGAAAAAGCAGATTTATGTGCCAGCATTTCAGCGATCCGAGATGGAACACAGTTTTCTGAGCCGAAAGAGATAAATTCGACTGGAACATCGATCACTAAGAGAAATTATTGCGAATGTGATTTTCATAATGTACTATTTCAAACCGGTTTTATAAAAGAGCAGAAATTGGAATTTGGTGATTGTTCCATTTTTACCGGGATGATTTTTGTCTGGATGAGTCTGATGAAATCTTCTGTTCGGACATTTTATACGGAGCTGACCCATATTCAAAGAAGGCGGTATATTCCAGATCAAATTTCGTCGGAGGAATGTGGGAGAATTTTTGCGGCTTTGGTTCAGGTGATGAAGATATCCAAGGAACTTCAGGATGCGGAGATTCATGCAAATGTGCTACATGTGCTCAATGGAGATCGTTATAAGAATATATTAATTCGAAACAGAAAAACGAAAACTTTATCAACTAAGGAATGCCCCAACGGAGAAAACAGCCAAATCAAAACGATTGAAAGCCTGTATGAGATCATGAAATCGGTGGATCCCAAGCTGCTGGCGAAGGGCGGTTATGATCTGGAGCAGCCTTATACGGTGATTTTATGTGAGCTGATAGCGGGGCGTCATAAGTTCCTGGCGGATTTGTCGAATCGCTATCATGACTGAACAGGAGCACTCTCATGTCTGTAAAACAATCCATCTACAATCTTCTTGTCAACCGTTCCCCTGAGATTCGCGACACCTACTCCCGTCTCTCCGCCCGGGCTTCCTCTGGGCGGGAGCGGATTGGGGTGTATGCGGCGCTGGCGGCGATGAATGCGGTGCGGCTTTTTGGAGAGAAGAATCCGGGAAGGATCGGGAGCCGGATCGGGACGGCCTCCTGTTTTACCGGCGGGAGGTCCGGAAGGAGAACGGCGGAGTCCCCACGGCAGCTGGCTGAGCGGCTGGCGGGATATGATGTGATTTCCTGTGATGTCTTTGATACCCTGATTTTTAGAAGAACGAGGGAGCCGTCGGATGTGTTTCGGACGGTCGGGGAAGCCTTGGAATGTCAGGATTTCGTGCGGCTGCGCCGGGAGGGAGAGCGGCGCGCACGAGAAAAGAAAGAGGGCAGGACGGGAAGTACGGAAGTGACTCTGGAGGAGATCTGGCAGGAGGTGGAAGGGGAAACGGGGATTCCGGCTGCAGAAGGGATGCGGGCTGAGCTTGAGACGGAGACGGCGGTTTGTTATGCGAATCCGTATATGAAGCAGGTGACGGAATGTCTGGTATCCCTGGGCCGGAAGTATCTTGTGACTTCCGATATGTATCTGGGGGAAGAGACGATCCGCGGGCTGTTGGAGCGGTGCGGGTATACGGAAATTGAGGGATATTATATTTCCTGTGAGATTGGATTGTCCAAGAGCGGCGGGGAGTTGTTTGACTATGTTCGTTCCGCGTGCGGATGGGAGCGGCGCTATATTCATGTGGGAGATAACCAAAGCAGCGACGTCCGGAATGCCGCGCGGCACGGATGGGCCTCGGTGCATTACAGAAGAGAAGAGGACGGGGAAGGCGATGGAGATCACAATACAGTCCTTTGAGTTTCCGGGTCAGGGATGCGGACAGAAGGAGCTTTATTACCGGGTGTCGAATGGGGGATCCGGCTGTATGCCGGAAGACGGGAGCGGTCGGCTTCCGTGTGATACTCCCGGATGCGTGGAAGACTCGGAGGCACGGCTTGTATTGTCTGACGGCATGAGGGTGACGTCGGATACCTATATGAATCTGTTTGATCTTGGATTCTGGAGCAGATATACCGGGGCGCGGTCGTTTCGGGCGTCCGCCGTGCTGAGCGGGTGCGGCGCGGTGCGGCTGCGGCGTATGATGCCGGATGGGACAGATCGTATCCTGGACGAAGAGCGGGGGAGCTGGGAACAGCCGCATAGGACGGAGTTTCGGATCCGGCCCGCAGGCACGGAACCGTCGAAAGCGGATTCTGAACTGTTGTATCTGGAGTGGGAAGCAGCAGAGGGACATACCCTTACCGTAAACAGCGTCCGGTATCTTGCCGAGGCGGCACCGGAGAATGTGAGAGAGGTTCATCTGTCTCTGATTATCTGTACCTATCGCAGAGAGAAGGAACTGAAGCGGAATCTGCGGCAGCTGGCGGCGAGCCGATTCTTTGCGGAGGGAGATGAGCGATGCGGGAAACTCAGCGTGCGCGTGGTGGATAATGCGGGGGAGGATTGTGATACGCGGGGGAAGGATTGCACAGAATGGGACAGCGGTGCGCCGGGAGAGGACCGCACAGGAGGGGAAGACAGTGTCTGGAACGGTGATAATGCCGCAAGAGAGAATCCGGCTGCCCGCATGGAGAGACTTCGGCACTGCATGAAGCGCTATCCCAATCCGAATACCGGGGGATCGGGAGGTTTCTTAAGGGGAATGCAGGAGACAAGGCGGGATGAGAGGGAGTATGGGATTACGCACGTTCTTTTGATGGATGATGATGTGGAGTTCCGGACGGAGAGTCTGTACCGCCTGTATGCCCTGCTGCGCCTGCTTCGGCCGGAGTATGCGCGGGAAGCGGCGGCCGGACGGATGTTCCGGACGGATCGCAGGAGTGTTCAGTTCACGGCGTCCGAGACCTGGAACGGCGGGCTGATCCGGCATGAAGGCGGCGGTCTTGATATGGCTGTGCGGGAGAATCTGTTTGGAGTAAACCGCTCGATTGGAGAGTATTCCGGATGTTGGTTCGCCTGCTACCCGATGGAGTATGTCAGGGAGAATCTTCCGTTTCCGTTCTTTCTGCACTGTGATGATGTGGAGTACGGACTCAGAAAAGGGGGAAGGCCGATTGTGCTCAACGGCATTCAGGTCTGGCATGAAACGGCGGATTACAGGCAGTCTCCCCTGATTGCGTATTATGATATGAGAAATATGGCGATTGCCAATACGCTGATCGGAACCAGGCCTCTTGCGCGTACGCTGTGCAGGGTGTGGGATCGAAATCTGATTGCGAGTCTTCGGGTCCGGGACTGGAAGCGGCTTGCCATGCAGCTGTACGGGATTCGCGATTATGTCGTCTGGGAGAAGACTGGGGAATGGCCGGACGGACAGGAGAAGCATCGGGAAATCCGGGCGGCATTGGAAGAGCTTGCATCGCTTCCGAAGGGGGAGCGCTTGAGAAGGCAGCTTGGCAGTCTGTGCCGTTATCTGGGACTGCGCCTGTTTGGGCGGAGAAATTTCGAACCGCCGTCGTCACGGAAGAAATAGCTTGAACAGCTATCGGTGGATATCAGGGAGGTTTGGTATGGTATCTGTAAAGATTTTGGTGTGTTACCATAAAAAGGATGTCCTGTTCCGGGATGAGATCCTGACGCCGATTCATGTAGGGCGGGCCGCGGCTTTGCGACGGCCGGAGAATCCGGATGCCGCGTGGCTTTTGGATACTATGATTGGGGATGACACGGGGGAGAATATTTCGTTCAAGAATGCCTCTTATAATGAGCTGACGGCGGTGTATTGGGCGTGGAAGAATTATGCGGCGCTTGGGAATCCGGACTATATCGGGCTGGCTCATTACAGGAGGCATTTTGTGCTGAGGCGTATGAATGCGCCGGAGCTGGTATACCGGGGAGAGGATCCGCAGGAATTCCTGTCAAGGATCGGGTATTCTGAGGAGAAGCTGAGAAGGATGCTCTCTGGGAAGGATTTTGCGGCTCATATGAGCCGGACGGACAGCGTGTATGAGCAGTATATCCGAAGCCACAGGCGGGAGGATCTGGATCTGGCCGTGCGGATCTTAAAGGAGCAGCACCCGGACTATGCCGGGACGGCGGATGAGTATCTGAAAGGGCAGAAGGGATTCTTCTGCAATATGTTCGTGATGTCGAAGGAGCTTTTTTTCGATTACTGCTCTTTCCTGTTCCCGATTCTGGAGGAGTTTGAGAGACGGACGAAGCTTGCGGGCAGGCGGCTGTTCGTATCGGAACGGCTGACCGGAATCTATCTCGCGCATCAGATCCGGAAGAAGAAGCGCTGTCGTACGCTTCCGGTCGGCGTCTTCGCGGGCAGGGCGGAGATTCCGGTTGCCATTCCCTATCGAAGAGAGAGTCTGTTCCCTGTGGCCGTACTGCTGACATCTCTGCTGTCTCATGCGCATCCGCTGACCCGATACCGAATCTTCCTGCTTGCAAAGAGTCCGTCTGTACAGGGGGAAGAGCAGGAGAGACAATATCTGGAGGAGGTCTGCCGGAAATGGGGGAACGGCTGCCTGAAATGGATTTGTCCGGATCATAAGGGGAAGGATCCGCAGGAAACGGGATGGGTACCTCTTCTGGGAGAGCTGCTGCCCGGAGTTTCGAAGTGTCTCTATCTGGAGGAGAATGTAACGGTATTGTCGGATCTGGAGGAGTTCTTCCGCACCTGCAGCGTAGATGACTATGAGGCTGCCGGGGTGCCTGCGGGAGCCTACGATTTGTTTGCTTCCAGGCGTTCGGTTCTTACCGGTCTCCTGCTGGTCCATACGAAGCATCTTCGCGCCGGCAGAAGGCGGACGTACTCTCCGGTGAGAGGAAAGAAACCTGCCGGGCGGGTTCTGACCGGGATCCCAAACGGACAGATCGCGTATCTGCCGCCGTGGACAACGGCAACGGAGAGCGGACGGCCGTGGGATGGACCGGAGACGGCGCTGAGGGAACGGCAGAAGGGCCGTGCATTTGTGCTCTGGGATCGGGAGATGCCCTGGAGCAATCCCTTTGTGCCGGGAGGGAGTCTGTGGTGGGAGATGGCATCTCAGGTGCCAGCAGACATTCCTCTGCCGCCGGAGTATCTCCCGAAGGAGGAGGGCGTGGCTTCGGCGGGAAATGTGCAGAGAGGGATTGGAGATGCGCAGAATTCCCGTTCTTATCCGGCATCCGGCCGGGACGCATGGAGAGGATATTCCTGGTTTGGGAAGCTTCGGTTCTTCTATCATCATAACGGGCTTGGAAATACGGTCCGGTACGGCTTCGGGAAGCTGTTCCGGGGGATTCTTGCCCGGCTGAAAGGGAGGTCATAAGGATGGCAGCCGTGTCGGTGCTGATACCGGTCTATAATACAGAAGCATATCTGAGGCGGTGCCTGGACAGCGTGACCGGGCAGACCCTGCGGGATCTGGAAATTATCTGTGTGGATGACGGTTCGACGGACGGTTCGGCGGAGATTTTGAAGGAGTACCGGGAGAATGATTCCAGAATCCGGGTGATTACAAAGCCGAACGGAGGACTTCCGTCTGCCAGGAATGCAGGGCTTTGCGCGGCAGGCGGGAGATATGTCGGGTTCGTGGATTCGGATGATTATATCGAGGCGGATATGTTCCGGATCTTATATGAAGAGGCAGAGAGAAAGGGAAGCGAGGTTGTGGTCTGCGGAGCGGTTCCGGAGTCTGCGCAGGACGGGGAGGCGGCGGAGTGCCCGGAGTGGCTGACGCGGGCGCTTTCTCCGAGAAAGGGATATTATAAGAGGTGGAAGGCCAGCCTTGTGTTCGGGGAGAATGGAACCTGTCCGTTTCTATGGCGGACCCTGATCCGGAGGGAATTGATAGAACGCGGCAGATTTTGGCTGGATGAGCGGGTGCTGTTAGGAGAGGATACCGCATTCTTATGTAAGGTCTACCCTCAGGCGCGGGGGATCGCGGTCTTGCCGGATCGACTGTATCATTATTGCACGAACCGGGAGGGTTCCCTGATGAACGGGATAGGATACCGGGAGCGGGAGCAGAGGGTACGCGGCCATGTCAGGCTGGCAGCTTCGATTGCGGCGGACTGGAGCGAACGGGGTTCAGTGACGGCGGCTCAGGCGGGGAGAGGGTTCCTGGAGTGGATGTTCGGGCTGCTCTATGAGGATCTGCGGGCCGTTTCCCTCAAGGAGCGGGATCGGCTGATCCGGGAGCTGGCGCCGGTCTTTTTGTGGTATGATGCGGGCAGGAAGGGGAGCAGGGCCCGTACCGGCAGGAACGGACAGGGACCGGATATGGCGATTCGGATCCGAAGAAAGTATAGCGGTGTTATGGGACGGCGGCTGGCAGCGCTGCGGGAGATAGACAGACAGGGCACGAAGGAGAGAGGCAAGCCTGAGAGATCCGTGATCATACCGGCAGGCGGGGAGAGGAAGAGCCTGAAGCAGATGATTCGCAGCCTGTGCGAAGAGAAAGACGGGGAGAATACAGAAGGGATTCTGTTGGATTACGGGGTGACTTCTGATACCGATGCGTATCTGGAGACGCTGTTGAACACTCTGCCCTGGGTGCGGCGGTATCCGGTATCCGGCGGTTCCCTGATGGAATGTATCCGGGAAGGAGCGGCGGCGGCAGACGGAGGGCAGATTCGGATTCTGGTTCCGAAAGAGCTGTTGAATCCGGCGGATCCCAGGCAGCTGCTTTCGGAAATATTAGAGGAAGCGGAGAATGCCAGGAAGACAGGAGAAGGGAGAGTAAGCGAGGCGCTGCTTGACTGGATGGCGGGAGAAGGGATGAGAGGATATCTGACGGCCTGCTGCATGAAGGGAGGGGACGAGGGGAGAAGCATTGCAGCGCTTTTGATT
>CALWGS010000197.1 GCA_944380155.1 uncultured Lachnospiraceae bacterium | reverse complement strand
TTTCGGTTTGACCTGGCCTCCATACTGGGGTGGGACGAGGACGGCAGCCCCCTCTCTGAGCCGCCGCTGCTGCAGAGCCTGGCCTTTGATCCGGTGCTTGGAAGAGTTAAGCTGATCGCGGAGGCGTGGGATGCCGGAGGGCTGTATCAGGTTGGAAGCTTCCCGGCCTGGAGCCGCTGGGCGGAGTGGAACGGCAAATACCGGGATGATTTGCGGTGTTTCTTAAAGGGGGACGAAGGGCTCGCGGACGCAGCGGCAAAGAGAATTATGGGATCGGTTGATCTGTATGACCCGGAACAGAGGGGAGAGGGGGCGTCGGTGAATTTTATTACCTGTCATGACGGATTCACCCTGTATGATCTGTACTCCTATAATCAGAAGCATAATGAGAAAAATGGATGGAATAATACAGATGGAGAGAGTCATAATAACAGCTGGAACTGTGGTACAGAGGGAGAGACGGCAGATGAGGAGACGATTCGGCTCCGAAAGAGGCTGATTAAAAATGCCTGCGCCGTTCTGCTGTGCAGCAGAGGGACTCCGATGTTCCCGGCCGGAGACGAATTTTGCAATACGCAGTTCGGAAATAATAATCCGTATTGTCAGGATAATCCGGTGTCCTGGCTGGACTGGGGCAGGAAGGAGGAATATGCGGATATCTATGAGTTCTTCCGGTATATGATAGCATTCCGCAGGGCGCATGGGGTATTGCGGAAGAATACGGGGGCGGCCATCTGCGGATTTCCGTCTGTCAGCAGGCATGGGACGATGCCGTGGAACGGGAATTATGATTCTTATACCAGAGTGATCGGAATTATGTTCGCAGGCCGCAAGGAGAAGGAGGAGGGGGATGATGTGGTCTATCTTGCGGTGAACGCGTACTGGGAGCCGATCGATCTTGAGCTTCCGAGGCTGCCCGGCGTGATGAAATGGAAGATGGCGGTGAATACCGGAGCAGATGGCATTGGCTGCTTCCCGAAGAATCCCGACGAACCGGGAGTGGAGAGAAGGCTGCGTCTGGCCCCAAGGAGTGTGGCCGTCCTGTTCGCGGAATAAACCGCTTGCACATTGGTTTGATTTGTGATACGATAAGCCACAGCCGCCGCCTGTACAGGGCGTCTGCGGCTTGTTGGAATCAGCGCGGGAACATGCGCGGGAACGGAGAATGATTTATGAAGAAAAAAGTATTATTATGCTTGATGGCAGTGATGGCGGCTGTATTTTCGGCCGGCTGCGGGAGCGAGGAGAGCGTGGCTGTCGAAGATCAGCTGGCGATGCCGGAAGAAGGAGAGACGGTAGCGGAGATTCAGATCCGCGATTACGGCTCTATTTTTGTGAGATTCTTCGAAGAGGCGGCGCCCAAGGCCGTAGAGAATTTCATTCAGCATTCGGAGGAAGGGTATTATGACGGGCTGACCTTTCACAGAGTGATTGATGATTTTATGATTCAGGGCGGAGATCCGGAAGGAACGGGAGCCGGCGGAGAGAGTATCTGGGGAGAATACTTTGAGGATGAATTCTCCGATACGCTGTATCCTCTGCGCGGTGCTCTTTGTATGGCGAACCGTGGAAGTGACACGAATGGAAGCCAGTTCTTTATTGTACAGGCCGATGCTTCCACAATTCTTGACATGGAGGAGCAGCTTGCGGCGCTTGGCATGACTCTCCAGGAATACATGGAACAGATAGGGGGAGCCGAGCTTACGGATGAGGCGTTGGAGCTGTATGAGGAGTATGGCGGAACGCCCTGGCTGCATATGGCGCATACCGTATTCGGACAGGTCTATGACGGGTATGATGTGCTTGACGCGGTAGCCGGCGCGGCGACGGATTCCAATGATGTGCCGGAGGAAGAAGTGGTGATCGAGACAATTACAATATTTACGTACGGAGAATAGAACTGTTCACAATTTTGCCATAGATGAATGATACAATGAAACTGTCCGGAGAGAGAATCCGTTCTCTTGCGCGGACAGTTTTTTAATAGGATTCAATGTGAGGAGGACTCTTAATGGATAAGCTTAAGGTATTGGTGGTTGACGATGAGAGCAGGATGCGCAAGCTGGTCAGAGATTTTCTTACCAAGAGCAATTATGAGGTGATTGAGGCGGAGAACGGAGAGCAGGCAGTGGATATCTTCTTCTCGGAGAAGGATATCGCCCTGATGATCCTGGATGTTATGATGCCGAAGATGGACGGCTGGCAGGTCTGCAGAGAGATCAGAAAGTATTCCAAGGTGCCGATTATCATGCTGACAGCCAAGAGTGACGAACAGGATGAGCTGCTTGGATTTGAGCTGGGAGTGGATGAATACATCAGCAAGCCGTTCAGCCCGAAGATTCTGGTTGCCAGAGTGGAGGCAATTCTAAGGCGCGCGAATGCCGTGGAGGAAGAGGTCACGGAGGTGGGAGGAATTGTACTTGACAAGACCGCTCATATCGTTAAGATTGACGGCCAGCCGATCGACTTAAGCGTGAAGGAATTCGAATTATTATCCTATTTCATTAAGAATCAGGGGGTTGCCCTGTCAAGGGAAAGAATTTTGAATAACGTGTGGAATTATGATTATTTCGGAGACGCCAGAACCATAGATACCCATGTCAAGAAGCTGCGAAGCAAGATGGGAGACAAGGGTGACTATATTAAGACAATCTGGGGAATGGGGTACAAGTTTGAAGTGGATCAGGAGAAATGAGAAAAAGAAACGGCATGTATCGATTCGGGTGAAGATATCGCTGCTCCTCGTTACGGCAGTTCTGATGGCAATCCTGATTTGCTTTGGGATCAACCGGTTTTTTCTGATCGGGTACTACCAGATTCAGAAGGTTAAGACCATACAGGAGACTTATACCTATATGAATTCGACGCAGATGCAGAGTGTTCTGATGAAGGATGAGCTTTCCGAGGAGGAATGCTTTGATATCGATCAGGTCTGCGAACGGAACAACGTAATTGTGAACGTATTTGATTTTGACAGGATCAGAAGCGTCTACATTACGAACAATCAGCCGTGGGCAGAGGATTTGCTGTTGAGCGTGCTGCAGGAATACCTGTATCCGAGAAATCAATATCAGGTTAATGTGCTGGCCAAGGAAGAAAACTATTCTGTTACGACCCTGTACGATCCAAGATTGAACATGAAGTATCTGGATCTGTTCGGTAATCTGGACAATGGTTATGTGATCCTCATCCGAAGCAATATGGAGACTATCGAGGAGAGTGTTGAGGTATCCAATCAGTTACCGTTATATGTAGGAATTATTACGGCAATTATCAGGGCCGTGGCCATGTGACTGATCAGCGGGAGTATCACGCAGCCGATTAACCGTCTTGCCGTAATTGCCAAGCGCATGTCGGATCTGGATTTTAACGCCAAATATCAGATCAAGGGAAATGATGAGGTAGGGGAGCTCGGAGAGAGCATCAATATCTTGTCAGAGAAGCTGGAGAAGACCATTTCAGAGCTTAAGAGCGCGAATAATGAGCTCCAGTCGGATATCCAGAATAAGATTCAAATTGATGAAATGCGAAAGGATTTCCTGTCGAATGTGACACATGAGTTAAAGACGCCGATTGCCCTGATTCAGGGATACGCGGAAGGTCTGAAGGATAATATCAATGAGGATGCCGAGAGCCGGGAGTTCTACTGTGATGTTATTATTGATGAAGCGATGAAGATGAATAAAATGGTGAAGAAGCTTCTGACTCTGAATCAGATTGAATTCGGGAATACACCGATTGAACTGGATCGGTTTGAATTGACCGGTCTGATTCGGTCCGTGCTTGCATCAACGAATATCCTGTTCAGGCAGAAGAATGTTACGGTGCATTACGAACCGGAGGAAGAGGTTTACGTCTGGGCGGATGAGTATATGATTGAGGAGGTGTTGACGAATTACATCAGCAATGCCGTCCATCACGTGTCTGGAGCTAACATTATTGAAGTGAAGCTGATCCGGAAGGAGTCCGTCGTCAGAGTGGCCGTATATAATACGGGAGAGAATATACCAGAAGAGGATCTGGATAAGGTCTGGATTAAGTTCTACAAGGTTGATAAGGCACGTACCAGGGAATATGGAGGAAGCGGCATTGGTCTTTCAATTGTGAAGGCCATTATGGATGCCCATAACCAGGCCTGCGGTGTGGTGAACCATAAGAACGGCGTGGAGTTCTGGTTTGAGCTTGACGCAAAAACGGAATAGGAGCAGGAAGGCAGTTCTCTAATCATATTTTAATAAATGGGTTGCCGAAACAGAAAAAAGGTGATAAGATAATTAGCGGGTTGAGAGTGGGGGAATTATCATCATACTTTTGTCTGGGAGGACATGTTATGGAGTATACCGAGAAGAAGAGAACGACATTTTTAGCATTGCCGATTTGTTTTACCACATACTTTATCGATGAGGAGGTAGTCCGGATTCGCCGGGGGTTCTTGAATATTGTTGAGGATGACGCATATATGTACAAGGTGCAGGATGTGAGGCTGACAAGGAGTCTGATGGAGCGAATTTTCGGTCTTGGAACCCTGACCTGTTACACCGGTGATACGACTCATCCCGAGCTGAAGCTGCTTCATATCAGACGGGCCTCCGAGATCAAGGATTTTTTAATGGAGGCATCGGAAGAAGCACGCAGAAGAAGAAGGACCATGCATAATCTGGACATCGATGCGGACGGGGACGATGCGGACGGGTATGATGAATAGGGGATGTGCATTCCGTTATAAGCTTATGCGGGGAGCCCTCCGGCCGGAGGACTCCCTTTCCGGTTCACAGCAGTGTGAGAGGTTCAATCAAAAAATAAGAAGAAAAATGTAAAAACCGGTTGACAGAAGACAAGAATGGCATTATAATGAAAATTGCCCGTTGGGGAGCTTCCAATCTTTTCCTGGAAGATTGTCGAGAAATCGTTAAGGTAATACTTGACAAGAAGGAGAATCTGTTGTAAGCTATCTAAGCTGTCTGTTCGGGATGACTCGAACGGCAGTGAAAAAATGAAAAAAAGTGCTTGACAAACAAACAGCACCGTGTTATACTGACTAAGCTGCTTCGGTAGAAGACAGCACCAATGAATACGAACCTTGACAATTAAAC
>CALWGS010000196.1 GCA_944380155.1 uncultured Lachnospiraceae bacterium | reverse complement strand
ATATCCCAGAGAATGCCCATGCGTAATTTCGGCAACCTCCGCCCCTTCACGGTCCAGATCCTTCATGGACAGGGACGGATAATTCTTCAGGCCAAGCGGCGCAACACGCATGACTCCGCCGCATCCCTTGCTGTGATTCTGAGTACGGGCAGGGAAGCTGTCCGATCCGCCCTTCCCTTCTCTTCGCTGACGCAGAGCAGACAGGCAGGTATTGCCGGGAGCCCTGCGGCTGTAGAGCTCCGGCACATCCAACAGCCAGGAGATCCCCTCTCTCCCGTCTCTCCGGGGGCAATACCTGCTCTCCTCATACGTCATCTCCTGCGTACAAAGCCAATCCTGGTAAGAGATGCTGACATAATGATGCGGAATTCCTCCGATTCCACGCAGAGAGATCCTGGTATCCGCGATTAAGATACCATTCGCCGTAAACAGCGTCATCTGCGTATCATCCGAAATCAGGGCTTTTTTACTGATCGGATCCAGCTCATATTCCTGTATCCCGCCTCTTCCATACCGGGAGAAAATTGCATCCTCATTCAGAAATTCAACCGGATATCCCAGCGCGTCTCCGGCCGCGCCCCCGAACAGAGAACCCCTTATCTTATCCAGGTATTGTTCCGATTCCCTGATTTTCTGCTCCACGTGATCCCGCTCCCGCTGGTTCTCTTCCCGGTAAAAATGATCCGATGTAAAATTCCGGAAGAACTCTTTATAATTGTATTGTTCCCTGGTCCGATCAAGAACGGCAAAGTCAATTCTTCGAAACAGGTCCTTCTCCCGAAGCCCGTTGAAATTCAACTCCTTCAGCGCCTGGTAGAACAGATCGGACATCGTTTTGGCGTCATTTCCAAAGGCTCCGCATCCCCACGCCCCCAGCACCAGATGCTCATATCCAAAATAAGCAACACACTTGAGCATTCCCGTGATTCTGCGGCAGACCATTTCCTGATATTCCTGATCGCTCATCCCTTCCATGCCCCGCTTCACCATCGGAGCCGCGCAGGTAAGAACAGCAACGATGACCGTCTCCTCCAGCAGACTGCCGTTCTCATCCCGGATTACCTCCACCTCCGGAGTGAACATCATGGCATCTGACCCCATATAGGTGTGCAAGCCTCTATGATACTCATAATATCTTGCGGCATCCCGGCTCTCCAGGGATAACAAAAGAGAGCTTTTCCTGCAAAGATCCTCTTCCTGCGCCCTGGCTCCGCGCCGGACTCCGCCTCCCGGATTCACGGGATTTGCGAAATTCAGCACAAGTACCGGCTTGGATTTCTGATTGAACCAAAAACTCTTCTTGTACAGCTTTCTCGCAGCCGTAAGGGAATCCATATTGTTGCAGTCGTAACCGCACCTTCCAAGCACAAAGGCTCTCTTAAAATCTGGATTTCCGCAGATATCCCGCACCTCCTCGGGGAGCAGAACCTGAACCCTTCTCATAGAATCATTCGACAGCTTCAGCCTGACAGTCCTGCCATTTACCCGATAACTGCCCTGTTCCAGAATCTGTAACGTCTCCTGCAGCATTCCTACCTGATCCTGTCTCATATAACCCACCTCTCTGATAGCAATCCTGAGCCGCGGCATTCGCGAAGTCAGAACATACCTTCTTCCTGCCGGTCTTAGAGACAGTATATCACAAATACAACAATCGATCCAAATCTTTTCTGCCGACGTCAACTATTTTGTATTTCCCGTTCTCCTTATCACTCCAGCATCGGAAGATAACGGTCATAGTCCAGATCCTCCCTCACAAAATCCGGCACCATGCCTGCCGGGAAATAGCAGTTTAGGACCCGCTCCGCGCCCGATTCGTCCTGACCCGCATAGAGGATAACCCGGATCCAGGGGTCCCGCCTCCATACCATCTGGTTATCCCAGATCCAGTCGCCCGGCACGAGGTAGGGCAGCAGCTCTTCCAGCTGTGCACCGCTGTATACGGCAGACTCCGTATAGTCTTCCCCCTCCGTCAGCAGCCCACGGTACTCCAGCGCGTAATAGATGTCTGAGCCATCCGCCACAGCCTCCGTACTGACATTCACAGCCGCCTGCTGCCAGCCCTCCATGCCTGCCTCTTCCAGCAGTCCGATGGTTTCGGTCATGAACGGATAGACATAATAAAGAATATGTCCCCTCTCCTCATTTTCCACAAATTCCAGCATCCCGTATGGGATCTCCTGCATCTCATACAAAGTCATGCTCCTGTACTCTTCCTGGAAGGCTTGCAGAAGCTCAAGCAGACCGAAGTGATCCAGATTTAACAAACGCGTCTCAACACCATTAAAATAATACGCCCCCGTCACCGTCTCCTCATCCACGGTCAGAATCGGATAGCTGCCCTCCTTGAATTCCTCGGAAACAAATACCTGATTCACCGTATCCAGACTGGCGGCATCCGTCAGTTGATAGCGTCGGTAAACACTCCTGCTGCCGCTTAGATTGTATTTCACATAAACCGCCGTACCGGCCAGGGAATTCTCCTCTGCCCCGCCCGCATACACCTTATCTGCCACCGCCGCTTCGTTCCCGCTGCCGTTCCCGTCGGTTTCCTCAAGCAGCTTCATCATAGTCTGATAATCCGTATAGGTCATCTGTTCCATCGCGATGTCCAGATGGTCATAGTAGGTATCATCCTGCCATCCATATAGATTCTCATTCAAATTGCCGAAGGCAATGGAGACGCTGGAACATTCCTCCTCCCGCGGTCTATAGCTGTCATATCCTGTCAGATCGAAGAAGAACACAGCCAGCACCACGGCGCTGATCACTCCC
>CALWGS010000195.1 GCA_944380155.1 uncultured Lachnospiraceae bacterium | reverse complement strand
TCATCACAACATCGACATCCTTCGGAGGAACAATCTGTCCGAAATGGATGCAGAAGCCGTGCGCGAACATCAGCATATTGCCGGGCTCCAGATTGGGCTCGATCGACTCCTTATACATCTTCGCCTGCTTCTCATCATTGATCAGGATCATGATGATATCAGCCCTCTTTGCCGCATCCGCCGCCGTATAGACCTCAAAGCCTGCCTTCTCCGCCTTCGCCCAGGACTTGCTTCCCTCATACAGGCCGATGATAGCGTGAACTCCGGAATCCTTTAAGTTAAGGGCATGGGCATGTCCCTGGCTGCCGTATCCGATCACCGCAACGGTCTTCCCCTCTAACAGAGAAAGATTACAATCTTCCTGATAATAAATTTTTGCCATTGCCAAAACCTCCATTTCTATTCGCATATGTAAAATTTCAGAATCATTCGCGGGTATCCCTGCTCTCTAAAACTTCACAAATGTTATTCTAGCTCTTTTGATTCATATTTGCAAGAGAAAATCCTGCCCTTCGCTCAGTCATCGATATAATCCGCGATATCCCCCGAGCCCCTCTCTAATCCGGTCGCTCCGGTTCTTACCATCTCAAGAATTCCAAAATCGTCCAGCAGCTTAATAAATGCGTCGATCTTAGCCTGATTTCCCGTCAGCTCCACCATCAGGGAGTCCTTCGCCACATCCACGATTTTGGCACGGAAAATATCTGCGATCGCAATGACGGACTGCCGGTCCGCCTCTTCCACATGTACCTTGATCAGAACCAGCTCCCTGCATACGGAGCCGCCCTGCTTTAACTCCTTAATCTCCCTTACATCCTCAAGCTTGCTTAACTGCTTCCCAATCTGCTCAAGGATCTGATTATCTCCGCTGGCTACGACCGTCATTCTTGAGATTCCGGACTCCTGTGTCTCACCGACCGTCAGACTGTCAATACTATAGCCTCTGCGGCTGAACAGACCCGCAACCCGGCTTAACACACCCGCGGTGTTATCTACCAATATTGATAATACAATTCTGCTCATGGATCCACTCCTTTGCACGATAATTCATAAATTACCAGTATTGTATCAACTCACATTTTCTTTGTCAAGTATATGTCAGATTCGAAGGAATTTTCGTCTGAAAGAACTTTCGTCCGTCTTGACACCATGGAGGTACCCGCGATACAATACTCCTGTCAATGTAACAGTACAGAAACGAGGAAATCTATGAAACCATTATCCAGATCCAGACTCCTGTCTGTTGTTATATCCGCATGGATACTAAGCCCTGCGCTCCTCCTGTCCGGCTGCGGCGGGAACGCTGCCTCAGATCAAACCGGCTCCGGAGAATCCGGCGAGCCGATTTCTGTCAGCTCCTTTCAGCTGGACACAATCGTAACCCTGCGAATCTATGACAGTACGGACGCCTCCTTGTTAGACGGAGCTCTTGCCGTCTGCGATCAATATGAAGAGCTGTTCAGCCGGACGATTGAGACCAGCGATATCTACCGGCTCAATCACTCCCGGACCTATCCGGTTTCCGTATCGGACCCGACAGCCGATCTAATCGGACTTGGATTGGAATACTGCCGTATTACGGACGGAGCCTTTGATCTTACCATCGCGCCCGTCGCCGAATTATGGGACTTCACCTCCCCCGATCCGGATGTTCCTTCGCCTGAGGATATCAGAGAGGCGCTTGCCTATGTAGATTGGGAGCAGATAATCATCGAAGACGGAGAAGAGGGCAGTGCTTTCATATCCCTTGCGAATCCGGGGGCCGGAATTGACCTTGGAGCTATCGCAAAGGGGTATATCGCCGATCGAATGAAAGACTATCTGATACAGAACGGAGTGAAAAGCGCTCTCATCGATCTCGGCGGCAATATCCTCGCCGTCGGAAGCCGCCCGGATCAGAGCCCGTTTGTCATCGGCATCCAAAGGCCGTTCGCCGATCGAAATGAGCTCTGCGCAACGATAGAAGTAACGGACTGGTCCGTCGTATCCTCCGGCATCTACGAGCGCTGCTTTACCGACCCGGATACCGGGGAATTCTATCATCATATTCTGAATCCGGATACCGGTTATCCGTATCAGAACGACCTGATTCAGGTCACCATCCTCTCGGAGAGTTCGGCCGTCGGAGATGCCTTAAGCACCAGCTGCTATGCGCTCGGACTGGAGGAGGGATTGGATCTGATCAACGGACTGGAGGATGTCTATGCCATTTTCATAACGAAGGATTACCGGATCCATTATTCGGACGGGCTCACGGAACGATTCCTTGTAGAAGAAATCACGGAATAAAAAAGGAGGGTGCATCCCGCATCCTCCCCATGTTCAGCCCCGTTCCATCCGGCTGTCCCTTCTGTAATCCTCTTTCATTCGAAATACCAGCTCTCGAAACGCCGCCTGGAATTCCGGATCTCCCTGATCCTTTCTCTTTCGGATCTCTTCCAGATCATACCAGTCAGAACTGGTCTCCGCTTCAGAGGAAAGGCGCTTCAGCTCCAGGAACAGCTCTGTTATCTCCATATCCTCCATTCCGTAGAACTTCGCCTCCTGCATGCATTTCTCTCTCTCACCCGCAAGGGCAAGCGCATACAGATAGCAGTTCAAAGAGTTCTTGTTCTGATTTCTCTCATAAGCCTCTCTGAAATAGTATGCCGCCTGGATGAACCGGTCATTTCTCATGGTAATCACAGCCAGATTGTGCAGCACATCCGCGTATTCTCCGGCAGAGAGGCCGGCACTTTCCCTGGAGCTGAGAATATTACCGTACTCTCCGGCCGCCTCCTTAACATTACCGCATTTCAAATAATTATCCGCCCTGCGCTTCCTGCGCTGAATCGGCGTCAGGGCATTGATTTCATCAATCTGCCTGAGAATGGATTTAATCTCTTCTTCCGTGTAATAATCGGCGCTGCATAAGATACATACCGCCACATCCTTAAGACCGGACTGGCTGTGAAGAAGCTCCCGGAACCGTTGTGCTCTCTCGGACAGTCCAAGCTCTTCCTCCATGAAATCTGCCAGATCCTCGGCAAAGATCTCATCCGCAATCGTCTCCAGATTATGTGCCACGTAATAACAAAGCTCCTCCACCGAATAGATCCGGATTCCCGTTCGTCGGAATCTATACGGCTTCTTTGCGGTCTTCCCGCAGCATAGTATTATTTTTCCCAATCTCTGATCCCTCTTCCCGTACCTAATCTGTCCGATGTCTACAGCACGATCTCCTGCTCCCAGATCCGGTGATCCGTCGGACAGAATTCACCGAATCCGATATTCCGGATTGTAATCACCGCTGTAATGCGATCCAGAAAACGAATCGAAAGCAGCAGCTTTGTCATCTTGTTCCCGCGCTCATAAAATCCGTCCAGCGTCAGAATCTGATGAACACTCTCCTTCTTCATCGGATTGCTGATGATAAACTCGAATTCCCCGGTGTTGTCCGGTATGACGCAGATTTGATTTGACGCATCGTACCACGGTGTTCCCGCCTGTACCAGCGTATAATCCGTCATGCGCGCATCCGTGTACAGCCTGACCTTCACGGAGGCCGGAAGCATTTCCTCATCTAACAGAATATAATCCACATCCGGCTTCTTCCACATCTCCCTTGCGGCATAACAGGCGCCCTTCGCATACAGATTCTGTCCCTTGAATACCCTGCGCCCTGCGCACAAGGCCCTTAGTGTCTCATCTGCCCAGGTGCCTTCAAACCCTCTCCCCGTAATATATAGGGTAGATACGATTTTCTTATGAAGCACACTCCGGGCCAGATGATCGAAAATATAATCCAGCTGCTCGGGAGGGAGCTTGTCTTCTATCAAATCATATCCGAATGTTCCCGAAAGATCCTCTTTCGTAATCAAGGCTGTCATCGGGATCGTTCTGCGGTTGATGCTCAGCTGATAATAAATCAGTCCCTTCCTGTCCAGCTCAAACAGTCCGACATCGTTCATCCAGATATCCTTCGGCTGATTTAAGGTATAATGCATAAAGCTCTGGGAATGACTCTGTACCAGGGCCCGATCCCGTCCGATTCCAAGCATCTGCAGCACCCGGTACACGGCGGAAATCACGGCAGGCTCCGAATCCTCCAATGTGACTGTCAGGCGCGTAATGGTCTGGTTCGGGAACTTCCTCTTCAGAATGGACAGTGTCTTCCTCAGATATCGTTCCAGCAGGAAATCCGGAGAGAAGGACATTCCGTCCTTCTGAAATTCTTCGCCGGTGAGAATCCGCTCGATCAGACGATCAATCCGAACCGCGGAATCTGCCCGGAGAGCCTCCTGTCCGAACAGCCACTCCTTCGTTTCCGGCTTCACGGCAAGCACGAGAGGAATCAGATACTCGCCGGAAGACTCGGCTGCCTCGCCGGATGCGCACAGAGACTCCGGCTCCATTTTCCTCTCGTCAAACCAGGTCAGCTGAGCTTCCTCACGGCACAAATCCAGCCCTGCAAACAGACTTCTGTCATTGCTCATATTCTGGCTTCCCTCCCTCTGGTATTCCGGAGTCAATCGGCGCGAACGCCTTGCGGATGATGTAATCCGCCTTCATATATTCTCCCATCCGGTCTAACGCCTCCGAACTCTCTCCATCTGCTTCCACAATTCTGTTCAAAAGCCCGTAGAGGCTCTGCCCGCCGCAATCCGGCTCATCACAGCGAAGCGTCCCCTCATCGGCCAGCTTCGGGCCCCTTGCCGTGCCCTCATAGATTTCATAACGAAGCTCCTCATCGCCGAACAGTACGAATTCACTGACATAAATACCGCATATCATATGCTCCATCATTTCATGCCGTCCCTGCTCCGCTAAAGAGATCTCCGATTTCTGATCCTGCCTTGGCACAATTACATAAGAGAGCGAAACCTTCGTCCCCTGTCCGGTTCGATACTGGATGTAGGACAGGTCAAGCATACTGCGGGATACCCTTGTCCGATCCCCGAACCGCTTGAAGAAGGGAAGCCGGATTCCCTTCTCCGACATCTTCGTCAGCTCCAGATCGATGTAATTGATCTCACTGTCTGTCAGCATCTCCTGTTCGGAATAATACTTCAGAACAGCCAGCACACAGAGATCATTCTCCTCGTATCCAACCTCCCGCTTCATAATGTCGAACAGCTCCTGCGTCAGGGACTGCCTGTCCATCAGGCAGCAGTACGCGTAATAGGACAGCGCCGCACGCACCAGCTTTCTGTTGCAGCCGCTCCGGTAATAGCTGCGGAATACGGGAATACTCTCTTCAATGAAGGTCTCCGCGAACAGCATCTGAGCCAGCAGCCTGTCCTCAAGCAGAAAGGTATCCACATCAAAGGCTCTGGCCGCCTTCCAGATCTGATCCATTTCAAACGTTGTACCATAGAAATTATGAACCAGATAATTCAACACGGACTCATCATATTTCCCCTGGCAGAAGATAGAATAGCAGACCTCTAAGAAGACCTGGTTCCCGGAGATGTTCTGCTGTTCCCGGATAAAGTACCAGGACAGCTTGATCAGCCTCTTTACCTGTATCCCATCCGATCCGAATTCCGCAATGGCATCTGCTGCCTGCCTGTACATATCTCTGACGATCATCAGCTCTATCATCTTTGCCCTCTCCGTCCCGGGCAAATAGTGAAGATCGAGCTTGGACAGTACCTGATCCAAAAGCTCTGTCTCGAAATTATCGTAATAATAGTGCACAAGCGTATCCAGATACTCGTTCTGCAGTTCCCTGGAGATTCCCTCCGCGTCCGCCGCCCGCATACGCTGTTCCACGGAAGCTTCATCGAACTTCTGGTAATCCTGCGCCTTCTCCGCAAGATTCAGCAAAACCCTCCTGTCGGATCCGTCCAGCTCGTAACAGCGCTTCACAAAATCAGCCGTATGCATGAGCGGATACAGCGTATATTCCACGGTTCTGGAATAGCGGTTTTCATTCTGATCAATCAAAAAGATCTCGGCATCCTCCGTATACAGCTCAATTCTCGCCGTTCCCGCGATCACAGGAGATATCCGCTCCCTGTCGTCTTCCTTATGGACAACGGCAACCTGGCGGATTCCTGGATTCTTACACTCCAAATCATACTGGAACATCAGATCCGGCAAAATCGCCGCATCCTCCGCGGTCAGCGTATCCTCTTTCAGCACATCATCATAGATCAGCGCCAGATACGCATTCAGCGCCCTCAGATTCAGCTGCTTCCTGGCGTGCTGTCCAATCTGCACCGCGTAGCTGCGGTATACGCCCGCCTGATCCTCCTTATGGTATATGATATTCGCGAACAGATAGTCCTTCTTCCTGTCATTGAGCGTATTATTATGCATAAAATACGTCAGCACCGAGGAAGCAATCGGCTCCTCAATGTTCTCCGGCAGCGTATACATATAATATTCATACAGCTCAAGAATCCTGAGCTGCTCGGCGACTCCCTTCTCAAACCACGGAAAATACTTCTGCGCCGTCATATGCCCCTTAATCAGCATGGCACAGATCGCCGACAGCGCATCCTTTGACTTATATTTCTCATAGATCCGAACCAGGATCTGATAAATCATCGGATGAAAATCTTTCTCCCTGGAAGCAAGGCTCACAAAACAGGCCGCCGTGTCCTTGCTTAAGACTCCTCTCTTCGCGGCAAAATGCATCACCTGAAGCTCGAAGGGCCCCAGCTCCTTCAACAGCTCCCCGTCCTCATGGAACACCGACGCAGCCTCATAATATAAAACCGGGCTGCGGCAGCCCGCCTGGTACTGAGCCCTGATATCCTCAAGCTTCTGCTCCTTATTGGTATCATATCTCTTATCAAGATACAGCAGGAACCACAGAATCCCCCAGGAGCTGTCCTCCTTCTCGTAGATCTCCCAAATCTCGTCACACACACTCTGAACAAACTCCTCGCTCCTCTGGTGCAGCGCCTCCAGATACAGCAGCGCGCAATACTCAAACGGGGAAGTCTCTCTGAGCTTCTCCTTCTTCTCCAGGAGGGCCGACAGCATATTCCTGGACC
>CALWGS010000194.1 GCA_944380155.1 uncultured Lachnospiraceae bacterium | reverse complement strand
GAATAATATCCCCAAGAAAATAACCAGCAACACGCCCACGGCAATCAAGATCTTTTTCCTGGCTCCCCCTTTTTTCTTTCCCTGCGTTGTTCCGCGCGCATCCGCCCCCATGTCCGCTCTCTTACTTTCATCCTGTGCTTCTTCCGCATCTGCTCTGCCGTCCTCATTCCGTGCCCCTTCTACATCCACCGCACTGCCCGCATTCCGCGCTTCTTTCCCATCCGCCGCGCCGCCCGCGTCCGTCCTTGCCCCGCAGTTTCCGCAATACATCGCATCTTCTTCCAGCTTCGCTCCACAATATTTACAAAACATCTCTTACCCTCCTGTGATATTATTCATAAAACGGCGCCCACACAATCGCCATACTAAGCGCATCATTAAAATCCTCTCCGCTTTCCGGGAATTCGATCCTGTGCAGCGTTATTTCACGGTAGCCGTCATCCAGCTTCTCATAGAAGAACGTGATCCGGATCTCTTCGCCATACAGTGGACAATACCCCTCCACATACACAAGCCTTGAATCGCTGTCAAGCTTCTCCTGAGACCACTCGGCTCCCCTGACATTCTTCTCAAGAATCTCACCTACCGTCTCTTCACCGAATTCATCAAACGAAATGCTCCTCACATCGGGATATACCCCGCCGCCTGTGTTTCCTATGATTACGATCCCGAACACTACAATCACAACGCTGATACACAGATTTCTCTTCTTCTTACTCAGCTCCTTCGACGACTCGGATAGCTTCTTCCGAGAGAGAAAGTTTTTAATTCCTGAAATGATTCTGCTGATTCCTCCAATTACAAAGAGAATTCCAAACGCATATCCCAAGAATCCTCCTTCTGAAAATAACATCACCGAAAACCACAGCAGCACAAATCCAAATAACACATCCAACACGTATCCGAACTTCACCGCGACCATATCGAATACCCAGTGATTCCATATTCTCGATAACAGGCCGCCTTTTCTACCGGTTGATATCGAATTCTGTCTCATCTCATCCTCTCCTTCCTGTCTCTCCTGCCCTTCCGGCAAATACCCGGAACTGCCCTGCACCGTCTCGCGAACCTTTTCTGATTCCGTTTCTTCCAAAGTATGCTTTCCTCCTGTCCCCGCAGCCGTACTTTCCTTTCCTTCCTGAGGCGTGGCTGCCGCAGCCCCGCAGTTCGTACAGAACCTGCTTCCTTCTTTCATTACCTTTCCGCACTTCGTACAATACATGGTTCTCTCCCTTTCGCATTGGAATCAGCCGACGAACCGGCAAACCAGCCCATCCGGCTGATCCGGTTAACGCCCGCCCGGTTTATAACACTGCTTTTCCTATCGTGTAAATGCATTATATCAACCGGCCAGGACACAATCTGTCTGATTGAAATCGTTTTACAGAAATCGTTTTACAGCAAAAAAATGAGACCTCCGCAGAAGTCTCGTTTTATCCTGTTCTATTTTCTTATGAGGGAATTGCCCCGATATCCTTCTACAGTAGAATCGGCTCAATTACAGCCCGGAAATAGCGGTCTAATTCCTGGGGCGTCTGCCTCATCCTTCCCTTAATCCACCAAAGCACCATCTCCACAAAGCTGCACGAGATGTGGTTCACCAGGAAGTCATCCGGCAAATCCTGATTGATATGACGGTTTTGCAGCACAAATTGGGACTGGATCAGCCCGCTCAGACTATCCTTGAAATAGCGGAGAAAGATCTCGCTGCTCTCACAGGAGAGCAGCTCGAGGATATTATTGTCATTCTCCTGCAGGTGCTGAAGCAGGTGACAGAAAATAGATTCCGGCGCGCTGCCATCAGAGTAAAGCCCGTGAGTATGGGTACAGTCCTTCGCACTGGAAATAATATGCCCGAACAGGTTCTCGCATAACGCCTTCAGCAATTCGTCCTTTGTCTCAAAATGCGCGTAGAATGTGGTTCGCCCCACATTGGCCCGGTCTATAATTTCCTGCACGGTAATGCGGCTGTAGCTTCGTTCCGCCAGGAGCGAACGAAATGCCTGAAAGATTGCCGCCCGTGTCTTTTGCTGTCGTCTGTCCATGTCCCTTCTCCTTCCCGTACAATGTTCCCAAAGTGTTCGGTAACGAATACTCGGCGCAAATTATCCATTGCGATTCGACTCTTTTTTTCATACAATGAAAAAAGAACAAAGTGTTCGCTATCAAATTTATTGTACGGAAGGAATCGGCGTTTGTCAAGAACCTTCCGTGAGAGGAGGAGATTCTATGGCAATGACTCTGAAGAAGGTCAACGATTTCCTGGCCGGGCTGCCGATGACCATTGTGGCCGGAGTGTTTCTGCTGCTGGACTTAATCCCGCATCTGATGGAGGAATTTGGGGGAACGCCGGCACACTTGAGTATCCTGCCCTTTGACCCCGCATGGGTAACCGTTATCATCAGCGGCATTCCTCTGCTGTACCTGGCGATCTGGCGAATCATTCATAACCGCGGCATCAGCAAGATTTCTTCCGCCCTGCTGATCTGCATCGCCATGTTCGCGGCACTCGCCATCGGAGAACTGTTCGCGGCGGGCGAGGTGGCCTTCATTATGGCACTGGGCGCATTGCTTGAGGACGCCACCACGAATCGGGCGAAAAAGGGGCTGAACAAGCTGATCCGTCTGGCTCCCTCCCAGGGACGCCGCATCCGGGACGGGAAGGAAGAAATGATTCCCGCAGAAGAGATCCGGAAAGGGGATGTCCTGCGCGTCCTGGCGGGAGAGACTATCCCGGTAGACGGGAAGATCCTGACCGGCGAAACCTCGGTAGACCAATCCATCATGACCGGTGAATCTCTGCCCGTAGATAAAACGGCCGGGGACGAGGTGTTCTGCGGCACGATCAACCGCTTCGGAGCGATTGATATGACGGCGACCAAGGTCGGGGAAGACAGCTCACTGCAAAAACTGATCCGCATGGTGAAGGACGCGGAAAACAAACAGGCTCCCATGCAGCGGATCGCAGATCGGGCGGCAAGCTGGCTGGTACCCGTGGCCCTGCTGATCGCCATTCTGGCATATGTGTTTTCCAGGAACATTGTCACCGCCGTGACTATTCTTGTGGTGTTCTGCCCCTGTGCTCTGGTTCTGGCAACCCCAACTGCCATCATGGCAGCGATCGGCCAGGCTACCAAGCACGGCGTCATTATTAAATCAGGAGAATCGTTAGAGAAGATGGGCAAAGTAGATACCATCGCGTTCGACAAGACCGGTACCCTGACTTACGGCCGTCTGGAAGTCAGTGACGTCATTCCCTTCGCTCCTGCTCTCACCCAAACGGATCTCCTTGCTCTGACGGCCTCCGCCGAGTCAAAAAGCGAGCACCCCTTGGGCAGAGCCATCGTGACCCGGGCCAAAGAGCAGAATCTCCCCTTAACAGAATCCGAGAATTTCAAGATGGCGGCGGGAAAGGGTATCTGCGCAAAAGTCTCCGGCAGAAATCTGTTCTGCGGCAGCGAGAAATACCTTCTGGAGCATGGTGTTACGATTGACGAACCAATTCACCGTACCCTGGAAACGCTCCGCACCGAAGGCAAGGCCTCCATCCTTGTGGCAGACAAAGACACCTGTATCGGCGTAATCGCTCTGTCTGATGTACTGCGGCCCGAGGCAAAGGATATGGTTGCCCGCCTCCATGCCATGCATACGGATATCGTGCTGCTCACCGGCGACAACCAGACAACCGCCGGCTACTTCGCAGGACAGGTCGGCATCTCTGAAGTGCGCGCGGAATTGCTGCCGGAGGAAAAAGTGCAGAATGTGGAAGACCTGCGGAAAGCCGGGCGGAGTGTCTGTATGATCGGGGATGGCGTGAATGACGCCCCTGCCCTGAAAACCGCCGATGTCGGCGTGGCAATGGGCAGCATGGGCAGCGACATCGCCGTGGAAGCTGCCGACATTGCCCTGATGAGCGACGACATCTCCAACATCCCTTATCTCAAACGCCTGTCCAACGCTACCGTAAAGACCATCAAGTTCAGCATCACCCTGTCCATGTGCATCAACTTTGCGGCCATTGTACTCTCTCTTCTAGAATTGCTGACCCCGGTCACCGGCGCGCTGGTGCACAATGCGGGTTCCTGCCTTGTGGTGCTCATTGCGGCATTGCTGTACGACCGGAAGTTTGAGACCTGAGTCATAGTTGACTCCAACCATTCCCGAAAGGACGACACCTATAACCGCCATCAGAAAGAAGCAGAGGCTGTACCGGTAATCTCAAAACTTTCAATACAAAAAATCGTACGATGTCATTGACACAATCGAACGATTCAGGGTATAATAGTAGCGCAGAGACTTATCCACAGAAAGGGGGCATACCCATGTCAATCACTGCAACTGAATTGAAAATGAATCTCAGCAAATATCTGTTGCTGGCAGAAACAGAGGACATTTACATTACCCGCAATGGCAAAGTAGTAGCCAAACTGTCCAATCCCTATCAGGACCGGGTAGATGTGGCAAAATCCCTGTTCGGCGCAATCCCTTCTGATATGACCTTAGAACAGTCAAAAGAGGAAAGGCTGGATCAGATATGAGGGCGCTGATCGACACCTGCGTGATCGTAGACGCACTGCAGATCCGGAACCCCTTTTGCGCAGACGCACAAAAAATCTTTTTGGCGGCAGCCAATCGCTGGTTCGATGGCTGTATCACTGCAAAGGCTTCCGCCGACATCTATTATCTGGCACACAGAACAACCCACAGCGATACTGAAACCAGAAAGATACTGGCGAAACTGTTTGCGCTATATGATCTTCTGGATACAACAGCCATGGATTGTCGCCGTGCGATTTCTTCCAAAATGACAGACTATGAAAATGCTGTCATGGTGGAGACGGCTTTGCGCTCTGGCTGTGACTGCATTGTGACACGCAATCTGGAGGGTTATAAAAACGCCTCTATCCATTCCTATTCTCCCTCCGATTTTCTCCGGCTTATCACCCCGACAGAAGAATGATCCGCTGAAGAGAAAGGGGCTGTCATTTTCCGACAGCCCCATGAAAAATCGTTAATCAGTTGCCCGCAGTCTTTCTACAATGCTTTGTTTCTCCAAATTCTTGAAACAGATATAGGGGATCAAAATTGCAAATACAATCAAAATCGGTGTACAGATCACCAACGGCAAAAGCGTAAAGTGGAATGTCGCTGTCCAGTCAGTCGATACCATCATACGGACGCCGATGCCCACGGCCAGAGCGCCCAGAAGGAAAGAGGCAAACAAGGTGATACCGGCGTAATAAAGGCCCTCGTCGATCAGCATATTCCGCAGTTGTCGTTTGGTCATGCCGATGCTTTGTATCATGGCAAATTCTTTCTGCCGGGAAACAATCGCTGTCAGCATGGAATTGATAAAGTTCAAGATGCCGACAAAGGCAATAATCAGGCTGATTGCAAAGCCCATTACGGTATTGGCCCGTGTCTGTTCCTGATAATGCCGGGTCAGGGTGGATTTCGCAGTATAGTT
>CALWGS010000193.1 GCA_944380155.1 uncultured Lachnospiraceae bacterium | reverse complement strand
GAGGAAGAAGAAAGCATTGATGACTGGAAGATGAGGGATAATCCGGCCGTATATGAGTTGGATGATCCGTATTCGGTGGTGACAATGTACCTGACAGTCCGGGAAGGGAATGCCGCGGAGGGAACGGATCACACCTGGGAAGAGGTGAACACACATTCCGCTTATTATTATGACGAGCTTGGAATCGACCGCTATCAGGCGGCAGCTATCTTACAGGTGGGAGATGAGTCCGGGCCGCTTCCGGGGGAATTCGGCTACGGGGAGAATGTGCCGAATGCGGTCGTTCAGATCCGCGGACAGACCTCCTCCCGGAATGCACAGAAGAGCTTTAAGATCTCGATTAAGGACGGCAAGGGGAGCTGGAGAGAGCAGACAACGATTGCGCTGAATAAGCATATGACGGACGGTCTGCGCTTCCGGAATAAGATCTGCTATGATCTGATGCAGGATATTCCGCAGATGATGAGCGCAAGGACGCAGTTTGTGCATCTGTATGTGAAGGATGAGACGGCAAGCGGCAGCGGGGAGTTCGAGGATTACGGCCTGTATACGCAGGTAGAGCAGATTAATAAGACCTATCTGCGCAGCCATGGGCTGGATCGGAACGGGCAGCTTTATAAGATTAACTTCTTCGAGTATCAGCGGTATGAGGATGTAATCCGGCTCAGCACGGATCCGGAATATGACCTGGAGGCGTTTGAGGAGCTGTTAGAGGTGAAGGGGGATGATGATCACAGCAAGCTGATTGCCATGCTGGATGCGGTGAATGATTATTCGATTCCGATTGAGGAGACGGTGGAGACGTATTTTGACGCGGAGAATCTCTGTTATTGGATGGCGTTCCATATTCTTGCGGGAAATACGGATACGCAGTCCAGGAATTATTATCTGTACAGCCCGCTGAATTCCCGGAAGTTCTACGTGATATCCTGGGATAACGACGGGGCATTTAAGCGGGATGAATACCGCCTGAGTAACCGGAGCCAGGGCGGGGCGTGGGAGAGAGGTCTGAGCAATTACTGGGGGAATGTTCTGTATCAGAGGATGTTCAAGGCAGAGGTGTACCGGGAACGGTTGGATGACGCTATTCAGGATCTGCGGGAGAATTATCTGACAGAAGAGAAGATATCGGAGATGGCAGGAGGGTATGCGCAGGTTGTGAAGTCTTACGTATATAGTATGCCTGACATTGTGTACGCTCCTCTGACCCAGGAGGAATACGACACGATTACAGAGCAGATCGCGGGGGAGATTGAGGAGAATTACGAATACTATCTGGAATCTCTTGAGAAGCCGCTCCCGTTCTATATCGGAACTCCTGCCATATCGGGGAATGATATCTCCTTCGTTTGGGACGTGGCCTATGATTTTGACGGAGAGATGATTGAATACACCTTCGAGCTGGACGAGGATTATCTCTTCGAGGATCCGATTTACAGGGAGGAGGGGCTGCGATATCCTTCCGTGATCCTGGATACGCTTCCCGCGGGACAGTATTTCATCCGGGTCACGGCGCAGAATGAGTCCGGGTATACGCAGACTGCCTTCGATTACTACGTGACCGAGGATATTGGCAAGCATTACGGGGTGAAGAGCTTCTATATCTTCGAGGATGGAACGATAGGGGAAGATATCTATGAGGAATAAGCGTCTGGCTTGTGATGAGAGGCAGTTCAGAAATGAGTGGAAGTATTACATCACTGAGGCAGAGCGGTATGTGATCCGGGGAAAGCTTCTTGAGGTGATGGAGCCGGACAGTCACGCAAAGGACGGGATCTATATGATACGGAGCCTGTATTTTGATGATTATTGGGACAGCGCGTACCACGATAAGCTGCTGGGAGTGAATTACAGAAATAAATACAGGATCCGGGTCTATAATTGCAGCGATCAGACCATTAAGCTGGAGCGCAAGACGAAGGTCGCCAATTATATTCATAAGGATTCTGCTCCGCTGTCCAGGGAGGAGTACGAAAGGATTCTAAACGGCGAGTATTCCTTCCTGCTTACTTCGGATCGCCCGCTGTGCCGGGAATTCTATTATGAGTGTACCGCGCATCTGATGCGTCCGAGGGTGATTGTGGATTATGAGAGAGAGCCGCTCGTCTTTCGTTACGGGGATGTCCGGGTGACCTTCGATTCTCATGTCCGGGCGGCTCTTCTGTACGCGGATATTTTCGATCCGGATCTCCCGGCCCTTGAGGCGCTGGATCCGGGGGTTCTGATTATGGAGGTGAAGTTCACGGAATTTCTGCCTCAAATGATAAAGGAAATCATTCCGCCGTCCGCTCATCATTTCATGGCGATCTCAAAGTATACGCTGTGCTATGAGAAAACCGCCTATATGGCGAAACAAATCTAAGGAGGGAGAGTGCTATGAGTATACAGGATGTCATTAAGAATTCGGTTCTGGAGGCGTTCGCCTACGGCGGGAATCTGAGTGTGGATGCGGTGCTGGAGATTCTGCTTTCGCTGGTGATATCGTTCGTTGTGGGGCTGATTATCTATCGGGTGTACCGGATTTTCTTCGGGGGCGTTGTCTTTTCCCGTTCCTTTTGCGCAACGCTGGTGGGAATGTGCGTTCTGACCTGTATGGTGACGCTTGCCATCAGTACGAACATTGTGATTTCCCTCGGTATGGTAGGCGCGCTCTCGATTGTCCGTTTCCGGACGGCGATTAAGGATCCGATGGATCTGCTGTATCTGTTCTGGGCGATTACGGCCGGGATCACGGTCGGAGCGGGAATGTACCTGCTTGCGTTCGCAGGAAGCGCTATGATGATTCTTGTGATCGCGCTGTTGTACGCGCGGCAGAAGCGGGCCGGGATCTATATTCTGGTGGTGCATTACGAGGGGGATCTGGCAGGGGATCAGGTGTTCCGGGAGCTTGGCAGGATGAAGTATCAGCTTAAGTCGAAGACCCTTCGCGGGGAAGTGGCGGAGATGACGATTGAGCTTACCTGCAGGAAGGATAATACCGTATTCACGGAACGGATTCGGAATCTGGAAGGTGTGAAGGACGTTACGCTGATTGAGTATAACGGGGAGTATCATGGGTAGAAAAGGGATGACTGGAGCGGGGATTCAGATTCTTAATTAAATCTTAACCCCCTTCCTTTTTGTCATGGAGTGTGCTATGATTTCCGGTGAAAGGAGAGTTTGCTGAATGATGAGAAAGAAATATACAATGACAGCGGCTGCTTTGGCGCTGTCCGTGCTGCTGAGTGGCTGCGGAGAGCCCCTGTCCGAGCCGATGGCGGGAGACGATGCGGTTACGGTCTTTCAGAACCAGGCTCTGACATCGGAACAACGGCTCCTGGAGCTGGGACAGCCCCTTGCCGTATCCTCGACGCTGCCGTCCCTGTTCGGGCTGGATACGTCCCTGCTCGTGAACGGAAGCGCGGCGGATTCCTATTCCTCTGCCGAGCTGATTGAATTTGACGGAACTTATACAGACCTGGAAGGAGTTATTACATTTCGCGGAGATAATTACCGGCTGAATCCTTCTTACGGAACAGCCGATATTGTAGAGAGGACGCTTGAGAAGACCTGGAACGTGAAGACGGGACGGCTGAAGAAGACCATATCGAGCGGATACTGGACCGGCAGCGGCTGGACCGGGCAGCCGCTTCTGGTGCGCTGGCCCGAGGAGACCAGGCAGGCCATGAACCTGTATGAGGAGAAGAAGAACAAGGATGGTCTGGTAGAAGTGATCTATGCGACAATGGACGGTAATATCTATTTTCTGGATCTGGAGGACGGGGAGCCGACCAGAGATCCGATTGAGCTTGGGTTCCCGGTTAAGGGAACGGGAAGTATCTATCCGGACGGGACGCCGCTGTACTTTGTCGGAGCGGGGGATTCCATGGGGGAGGAGTGCGCGAGAACCTTTGTTGTGGATCTGATCGAAGGAAGAATTATCTACGAATACGGTATGGATGATGAATTCTCCGTGAGGGAGGATAACGACAGGTTCCATGCATATGATTCCTCGCCGCTGATTGATGTGGAGACGGATACGCTGATTCAGCCGGGCGAGAACGGGATCCTGTATCTGACGAAGCTGAATACGGTGTATGACGGGACCAGTGTGTCCATCGCGCCGGAAGAACCGGTGAAGCTGCGCTATACGACCGCTCGTTCCGGGGAGGATTCCTATTGGCTTGGCATGGAGGCGTCAGCCGTTACCTGGAAGGGGTATCTGTACATTGTGGATAACTGCGCGGATCTGCTCTGCATTGATCTGAATACGCTGGAGATTGTCTGGATGCAGGATACGAAGGATGATTCCAATGCAACGCCGGTGTTGGATGTTGTGGAGGAGGATCAGACGGCGTATCTGTATGTCGCTCCCTCCCTGCATTTTACAAGGGACAGGAATTCGGAGGGCGAGGTTCCGATTATGAAGGTGAACGCGGCAACCGGAGAGGTGATCTGGCAGAGGGAATATCACTGCGCGACGGTGGACGGCGTATCGGGAGGCGTGCAGGCGACGGCCCTGGTCGGACAAAACCATCTCTCAGATCTGGTGTATTTTGTCATCGCGAGGACCGGAGGGGAGGATAAGGGCAGGATTGTGGCGCTTGACAAGGAGACGGGAAGCGAGGTCTGGTACTGCGACATGGAGCATTATTCCTGGTCGAGTCCGATCGCGCTGTATGACGCGGAGGGGAATGGGTATGTGATCCTGTGTGATTCGGACGGCAATATGTTCCTGCTTGACGGTCTGACGGGGGAATGCTACAGCAGGGTGAACCTGGGCGATAACATTGAGGCATCGCCGGCGGCATTCGAGAATACGATTGTGGTGGGAACCAGAGGACAGAGGATTTACGGAATTACAGTGAAGTAGTACCTAAGGCAGTGCCATCATGATAACAGGAATCGTGTGGAAATCTGCGGATTGATATACCATGATTGAAGGAGGATACGTATGAGGCAATTTACACTGACCTGCTGTTCCACGGCAGATATGGCGAAGGAATTCTTTGATGAGAGGGAGATCCCCTATGTATGCTTTCATTTTCAGATTGGAGAGAAGGAGTATTACGATGATCTGGGACAGACCATTCCGTTCGAAACGTTCTATCAGATGATTCGGGACGGCGCGCAGCCGACGACTTCTCAGGTGAATGTGGGGGAATTTGAAGCCTTCTGGGAACCGCTCCTGAAGGAAGGAAAGGACATTTTGCATATCAGTCTGTCGAGCGGTCTGTCCGGAACCTATAATTCGGCCTGTGCCGCAAGGGATGAATTGAGAAAGCGCTATCCCGGAAGGAGGATTCTGGTCGCGGACTCCAGGGGCGCTTCCTCCGGGTACGGTCTGTTGGTAGCCAGTGTGGCTGATCTGCGGGATCAGGGCATGGATATCGAAACGGCTTATCAGTGGATCATGGACAACAGGCTGAAGATTCACCACTGGTTCTTCTCAACGGATCTGACCTGTTATAGAAGGGGCGGCAGAATCAGCGGAACGGAGGCAACGCTTGGTACGATGCTTGGGATCTGCCCGCTCCTGAATATGAATGCGTCCGGACGCCTGATTCCGAAGAAGAAGATCCGCACGAAGCGTAAGGTGATTGAAGAGCTGGTAAAGATGATGGAGCAGCATGTGCAGGATGGGAGGAATTATTCCGGCAGGTGCTTTATGTGCCATTCGGACTGCATCGATGACGCGAATAAGGTCCGTGATCTGGTTGAGGAGAAATGGCCTCAGTTAAAGGGGAAGATTGTGATTAACAGCATCGGAACCGTAATCGGATCCCATACGGGACCCGGAACCGTGGCACTGTTCTTTTTCGGAGATGAAAGAGGGGAACGGTGATGAGGACGCTTCCGAAGCGGAGCATATCAGATTTATAAAAGGGAGCTGCCTGCGAATGTGCTTTCCGGTTCGCTGGCAGCTCCCTTTTTCAAATGGTGCACGGATTACAGGACAAGGATTCCCAGATGCTCAAGCAGGATCTTAAGACCCATCAGAATCAGGATCAGGCCGCCTGCGAATTCTGCCTTGGACTTGTAGCGGACGCCGAATACATTGCCGATCTTGACGCCGAAGGTGGAGAGCAGGAAGGTGATGACACCGATGAACGCAATCGCGGCCAGGATATTGACCTTAAGGAACGCAAAGGAAATCCCGACTGCCAGAGCATCGATGCTGGTTGCTAACGCCAGCAGAATCATGACCTGGAAGGCAATCGAGGCATCGGCTCCCTCCTCTTCCCCGCGATCGAAGGATTCCCGGATCATATTCGCGCCGATTACGCCAAGCAGGAGAAAGGCGATCCAGTGATCGAAGGCGGTAATATATTCAGTGAAGTTCACGCCGAGCAGATAGCCGATTAACGGCATCAGAGCCTGAAAGATGCCGAAATACAGGCCGATGATCACGGCGTGCTTCCAGTTCATCTTCCTCATGGACAGACCCTTGGTAATGGCGACGGCGAACGCGTCCATGGACAGTCCGACTGCCGTAAGGAACAATTCCAGAATACTCATAATGAGTCCCCCATTTCCGGAGCCGGTCAGGCTCCTGTTGTATCTTTTGTCTGCGGGAGCATAGAGTGCCCGCATGGAATCCGGTAGATTATAATCAATAAGCGGGGATTTGTCAATTGTATTTTTCTGTCCGGATTCTTTGTTTGAATTGACAAATGAAGTATATGATTATATCCTGTTAATAGGCACTTTATTCAATGATTAGGGGCGATGTCCCCGGATAGGCAGGGATTTGCTTATGATTACGATAACAGAGGACAGAATTGGGATGCTTGCGCCCAATGCGGCTGCCGCGGCCAACGGGAAGAAGATTTCCCGTTCCGGAGGGTTTGTCAGCCTGAACCGGGATCGGGAAGAGACCGTAATCTGGGGGGAGTGTAAGGGGAGCGGCAAGTCGAATTATAAGACAAGCGTGGATTTTCTGAATCCGGATCAGCCGGTGTTTCGGTGCAGCTGCCCGAGCCGCCAGTTTCCGTGCAAGCACGCGCTTGGCCTGATGTATGATTATCTGGCCGGAAAGGTGTTCGAGGAGGCCGAGGTGGAGGCTTCGATTCAGGAGAAGCGCACGAAGGCACAGGAGAAGGTGAAGAAGCAGGAGGAGAAGGCAGAGAAGGAGAAGGCAGGTACGGCGGGCAGGCCCAAGGCGGGTCAGGCGGCTGCCGCAAAGAAGATGAAGAAGCAGATAGAAGGCCTTGGGAAGGTCGGCCAGATCGTGGAGGACATTCTCGCAAAGGGCCTTGCGGCTATGGCTGGCAACCCCGTGAAGCCGTATGAGGAGCTGGCCAAGCAGCTGGGCGATTATTATCTTCCGGGGCCGCAGATTCTGCTGCGGCGGCTTCTGATTGATATCAGGGAGCTGAAGCAGCCGGGCGCGGATGAGAAGGCGCTGTATGAGGATGCGGTGAGTCTGCTTGAGAAGCTCTCCTACCTGTCAGACAGGGCGGCGGCCTTCCTTGAGAAGAAGCTTCAGAGCGAGGACACGGCAGCGGAGGATACGGCGCTGTATGAGAATCTCGGTCATGTCTGGAAGCTGGAGCAGTTAAGGGATCTGTCCCTGTTCAAGGAGAACGCAAGACTTCTTCAGCTTTCGTTTTCTTCGGAGTATGACGAGGCGAGGGCGGAGTATATCGATACAGGATATGTAATGGATCTGGATAGTAAGGAGATCTATTGCACGAAGAATTACAGGCCCGTTAAGGCGTTGAAATATGTGAAAGAGGATGATACGGTCTTCGAGGTGATCGAGGTTCCGGTTCTGTATTTTTATCCGGGAGAGGGGAACAGACGGGTGCGCTTCGAGGAGTTCACGACAAGGCCGGTGACACGGCAGGATCTTGCGGATGTACTGGCGGGAGCGGATCCGGATTTGGCTCATGCGGTGAAGGCGGCCAAGAACATGTTAAAGAATGTGCTCTCCGGACGCGGGATCGCGGCCTGCATCGCTTATTCCGCCATTACGGAGGATACGGATGAGAAGGAAGGGACGATTTATCATCTGATTGACCGGACGGGAGCCCGGATCCGGCTTCGGGACGGCGGTATGCTGCAGAACGGAGGGCGTGCAGGGGAGGAGGGAAGACTGCCCGTGTGCGCAATGCTGGGATATTTAAGAAGCTCCGAGCTTCTGCGGTATCAGGCGTTGTTCGGAATCTTTGAGTATGATGCGGCGGCGGGGAGCATTCACCTGATTCCCTGTTCGATCATTACGCCGGAACAGGTGGTAAGGCTGGCATATTAATCCGGCTTTGGGCGGCAGAATGTGAGGAGATATGAGCGTTAAATTATTATTCGAATTAAGAGAAAGGCTCCACTATACGGCGATTGCCGGGATCCTTACGGCTGGCGAGGATTTTCGGCTTCATAATGTGTTAAAACAGTTTCAGGAGGCGGCGGGCATATCGCCGGTGTTCGCAAGGATGAACGGATTGCTGGAGGCGCTGCGGAGTCCGGAAGGATTCACGGGAAGGCAGCTGATGGAGGCGGCTTCCCTTGTGGATGCGGTCTGTACGACGCAGGCGGCAGGGCTTGAGAAGGCAGCGGTGCCGGGAAAGGCAGAGGAGCCTGCGGAACAGCCGGCCGGGAATCCAACGGGGCAGCCAACAGGGCAGCCCGCAAAGCAGCAGGAGAATTCCCGCGGAGTCTGTCTGCGGCAGTTCCGTTACAGCGAGGTGAAGCCGTTTTTGAATGCATTAAGGGAGAAGGGGAGCGGGCGGTATTCCATCCTGTGGGAGGCCTGGCAGGCGAAGAGCGAGGTTCTCTCGGATTACCGGCTGACTCCGGCGCTGATTGCGGGGCTTGGGGACAGCTACGGGGAGATGGCGGATCTGTGTATGGAGATTTTAAAGCAGGCAGATGAATCGATTGTTCCAATCCTGAAGAAGGGGCTGGATCCGAACGGAAAGAAGGAGATGGCAAGGCGGGTTACGGTCATTGCCTCGATTGCGAAGGAGCGGGAGAACGACTACTACATGGAACTGATAGAGAGCGGGTCCGGTCCGGTCCGCCAGGCCGCGATCCGGGCGCTGTGCTTTGATTCGGGCAATCAGGAGCTGCTTGCGGCGCTTGCGAAATCGGAGCGGGGCGAGGCGAAGAAGGCGGCATTGACCGCGCTGATGAGGAACCCCGGGGAAGCGGGAAGAGAGCGCCTGTTCGAGCTGCTGAAGAAGGATCCGGCTCTGGCCGCGCCGTATCTGTTCTATCTGGAGGATGAGGAGACGGCGGATTGGATCGGGGATCAGATTGAGGAGTTCTGCACTCAGTCACTTCCCGCGGGCGGGAAGAGCAAGGAAGAGCTGGCGAAGCTTTCAGGCAGGCTGAAGGGACTGCTTGACGCGCTTCCTAACAAGTATTCGAAGAAGCTGTTCGAATGCCTTGCGCGGCTTGGCGGGCGTGAAAAGGAGCTTGAGCCGTACGGCGGGAAGGAGCTGCTTGACGGGGTGAACCTGGCGGTGGCAAAGACAGTGTTCTTAAGGCCGCACAGGGAGATTCTTGACGCAGCGGCGTCTCTTTCGGATGCCTGCGGAGCTTATCTGCCTGCGGCGGTTCTGTCGAGCCTGATCCGGGATTTTACGGGCAGCTATGACGCCTGCGGGGGATGGCTTAAGAAACGTGATGCGGTGCCGTTCCTGGGGTGGGTCTTTGATAAGGTGTCCTACGATCGGGAGAGCCGGGTTTATGCCGCGGCTATGACGGTATATGCCCTGGATTGGGACGGGGAGACCCGTGGGATACTAAGAAGCATACGGCTGGGAGAGAAGCTGGATATCCGGTGGGTGAAGGAGATTATGGCGTCTCAGGACTGGAACAGGGGGCTGAGAGGCATGAACTATTTGCAGTGGTACGGCACGGGGAGATTTTCCCAGATTGAGACCCTTAAGAAGCTGACGGATCCGGAGGATGAGGAGCTGTGCGATATGCTTCGGACCTATTACCGTCATTATGCGATGCAGGGCAGGGGGGAGGAAGGAATCCGTGCTTACCTGGAGCTTGGAGGGACAGAGTGTAAGGGTATGATCCCTGCGCTGCTGAAGGCGAAGCCGAATCTTGTGCGCTATCCGTATCAGTTCCAGACAATCCTTGCCCTGTATGAGCAGATGCCCATGACGCGGGAGGAGAAGGCGCAGGAGATGCTGCAGACTGCGGACAGGATGGAGAAGCAGGAGATCAAGGCAACGAATCAGATTGTGACATTATTAAGGGATCAGGCGGTTGCGCTGCTGTCCCGGAATTGAGGAGATTATGGCGAATACGGATATGCTCAGGCTCCCGGCGGAGGAGCTGTTCCACAATGAGATTGAGGCATTAATCAAGGCAGAGAAGGAGACGCCCCCTCCCGGATGGGCCATGTCGCCCAGGTCGGTCCTGACCTATATCATGGGCGGCAAGGCGGGGAGAACGGTGATCACGCCCAAATACATGGGGAACCAGAGAATTGTTGAGATTGCGATTGCGACGCTGGTTACGGATCGGGCGCTGCTTCTGATCGGAGAGCCGGGAACCGCGAAATCATGGCTCTCGGAGCACCTGACCGCGGCGATTAACGGGGATTCCACGAAGGTGGTACAGGGAACGGCCGGCACGACCGAGGAACAGGTGCGGTATTCCTGGAATTACGCGATGCTGATCGCGAACGGACCAAGCGATGAGGCGCTGGTGAAAAGCCCGATTTACCGGGCGATGGAGACCGGGACGATTGCAAGGTTCGAGGAGATTTCCCGCTGTGCGTCCGAGGTTCAGGATGCGCTGATTTCGATTCTCTCCGAGAAGCGAATCTCGGTTCCGGAGCTGACCCGTGAGGTTCCCGCCAAGAAGGGCTTCTCCATCATCGCAACTGCGAATACGAGGGATAAGGGCGTCAATGAGATGTCAGCGGCGTTAAAGAGGCGGTTCAATATCGTGGTGCTGCCGGCTCCGGCGGATCTGAAGACAGAGGTGGAAATCGTGCAGACAAGGGTGAAGCAGCTTTCCGAGTCGCTGAACCTGAGAGCCGCGCAGCCGTCGCAGGAGCTCGTGGAGAGTGTGGTGACGATCTTTCGGGAGCTGCGTTCGGGTATGACTCTGGATAAGAAGGAGAAGGTAAAGCCGACTTCAGGCGTGCTCTCAACCGCCGAGGCGATCTCTCTGCTTACGAACGGAATGGCGCTGGCCGCAAGCTTCGGAGACGGGACCATTCGTGATTCGGACTTGGCCGCCGCTCTGCAGGGCGCGATTGTGAAGGATGAGGAGAAGGATACGGTGGTCTGGAAGGAGTATCTGGAGAACGTGATGAAGAAACGCGGATCGAAATATCTGGGATTGTATCAGGAGTGCAAGGAGCTGAATCGATGATGCCTCATTATTTTGGAATCAGGCATTTATCGCCGGCAGGGGCCTATTATCTGATCCGGCTGTTAGATGAGGTGGATCCGGATATTGTGCTGATTGAAGGACCGTGCGATTTTAACGAATATCTGCCGCAGATTCAAAGGAGCGATACGAAGCCTCCGTTCGCGGTGATGGCATATACGCAGACGCTTCCGATTGAGACGGTTCTATATCCTTTCGCGGAGTATTCTCCGGAATACCGCGCGGTGCTGTGGGCGGGAGCACACGGGAAGGAGTGCCGGTTCATTGACCTGCCCTCCGATGTATTCCTCTCTATCGGCCGCGTCAGACGGGATGGGGCGAAGGAGGAGCCGGAGGTGTCCGCGCCGGAGGTTCCGGATCTGGATCAGGAGGATTCCTGGGAGTGCCGGTTCGAGCATGATGTGAGCGGGGAATACAAAGAGGGCGCGATATTGTACGGGAAGAATCTTCGGGAGCTTACCCTTTCCGGATACCCTCCGAAGGAAGCGGCGGAGAACCTTCTCAGAGAGGCTCATATGAAGTATGAGATCGAGAAGGCGCAGAAGGAGGGGTACTCCCCGGAGAAGATGGTTGTCGTAACCGGCGCGTTCCATACGGAAGGGCTGAAGGAATGTAAGCCTTTGACAGAGGAGGAATATGCGGCGCTGCCAAGACTTGCATCGAAAAGTACCCTGATGCCGTATTCTTACTACCGGCTCAGCACCCGCTTCGGGTACGGGGCCGGAAACCGGGCGCCGGCGTATTACGGGCTGCTGTGGGATACGATGGAGGAGGCTTTAAGGACGGGAGGGGAGAGGCCGGATCTGAGGCAGGCGGGATATTCGTATCTGAGCCGGATCGCGGCGTATCAGCGCAGGTACGGGCATATGGTGTCTACGGCAGAGGTGATTGACGCCGTGCGTCTTGCAGGGGCCTTAAGTGTCATGAAGGGGTATGAGATCCCGACGCTTTCCGATCTGCGGGATGCCGCCATGACCTGCATGGGGCACGGGAGCTTCTCGGAGATTGCGCTTGCGGCCGCCGATACGGAGATTGGAAC
>CALWGS010000192.1 GCA_944380155.1 uncultured Lachnospiraceae bacterium | reverse complement strand
CTTTTTTAACAGGCGGCAAAGCAGAGAGTGCGCGGCCGCTTCTATCTTCATTGGGTCATCGCCAAGCGGTAAGGCACAGGACTTTGACTCCTGCATCACGCTGGTTCGAATCCAGCTGGCCCAGTTTTTTTGAGAGGAGAGCTTGCAGGTTTCCCCCATCCTGACACACTCTGTCACCCTCAGAGGAATATTACATCCCCTCTCCCAAGACAGAATAACACCATACCAAAACACTTATTTTCAAAAAGATTCACGGATTTTCTTGGATTTGTGAGTCTTTTTCTTTTTATCAATCCGATTTTATATGTGTTACTAGAAAAATATTTCATAGTTACCAGTTTTTTCTATATATTTTATAAGAAAATCCTAAAGTTAGAGATTTATCGATGAAATTCTTCGTTTATATTTATAAAAAATGTATTGACAAAACCGGGCAGTGAATGTAAAATTATCAATGAACGGAAATATGAGGAAGTGACGGGACGGTACGTCCTTCTGATTCCGAAGAGATCCTAAGAAGAAATTCTAAAGAAAAGAAAGCCTGCGGGACGGACGGAAGATTGAGTTATAAGGCATTGGGAGGCTGTAAGAGTACGAAGGGGGATATTGTTTGCCGTGGATCAGTATCAGAAGTATCGTGGAATGCAGGCAAATTATGGGGCGGATTCGCCCTTTCCGGCTGCGGAATATGGCCGGACGTCAATTTTTTATCCATTTGTGAAACGAACAATCGATTTGGTGCTGTCATCAGCCGCGCTGGTGGTGCTGTCTCCGGGGATGCTGGTTGTGATGGCCGCCATCTGCGCGGATTCTCCGGGCAGTCCGGTCTATGTGCAGCGGCGTGTTGGGAAGAACGGGAAACTCTTCAAGATGTATAAGTTTCGAAGTATGTGTGTGAACGCAGATACGAAGCTGAATGAGCTGAAGTCCCAGAACGAGATGGACGGTCCCGTCTTCAAGATGGCGCATGATCCAAGGGTGACCAGAGTGGGGCATTTCATCCGGAAGTACAGCATCGATGAGCTGCCGCAGCTGATCAATATCATTAAAGGCGATATGAGCATTGTAGGGCCCCGTCCTCCGATTCCGGAGGAGGTCAGCCAGTACAACGCGCATCAGGCCAAGCGCCTTTCGGTGGTTCCGGGGCTGACCTGTTACTGGCAGATCAGCGGACGAAGCGATGTCAGCTTCGAGGAATGGGTGGAGCTGGACCTGAAGTATATCAGGGAACGCAGCATAGGGACAGACATCAAGATTATCCTAAAGACATTCAAGGCAGTGCTTACGGGCAGGGGAGCCTATTAGGGGCGTATCCTTAAGACAGGGATTTACAAAAGAATCGGGTTGCTATCGTCGCTTTGCCGCGTAGTAAGCCGTGCCGGTTATCAGGAATTCCGCGACTTTCGCATTGATTCGGACAGACAGATCCGGTGTCAGTGGGCGAGATGGCGAAGCATGCCCTTCGGGGACCTGATAACGGGAGGAGGCACAGAGAATGAGGAGCGGGGAGATGGATACAAGATGAGCAGAAGGAGCAAGGAAAGCGGGGAACGGCGCAGGATGCCGGTCTGGCTGCGGATTCTGCTTGGTACTGCGGCCGTTCTGGTGCTGATAGCAGCGGCAGGAGGAATCTTCGTCTTATCAAAGCTTGGGAAGATCAACCGGGCACAGCCGGTCGAGACACTGGCGCCGGAGCTGGAATATTTCGAGACCGATGAACCGGAGACAGAGCCGGAGAGTGCTGAGGCTGATTCGGCGGAAACGGAGAATTCGGAGGATTCGGATACCATGAACCCGGAGGATGTGATCTGGAGCGACGCGGTGGATGTGTACGGCACGGATAACATCATCAACGTGCTTCTGGTCGGCCAGGACACGACGAAGGAGGGCGGACGGGCCCGGTCGGATGCCATGATTCTGGCTACGGTCAACAAGACGGACCGCAAGATTATTCTTACCTCTCTGATGCGGGATATGTACGTACAGATTCCCGGCTACAGCGATAACCGTATCAATGCGGCCTACGCGTTCGGAGGAGCGGAGACATTGGCCGAGACCATCCTTGTGAACTTTGATGTGGAGGTTGACGGCACTATTGAGCTGGACTTCTTCGGGTTCTGCGATATCATTGATTTTATCGGCGGAATCGATATGGAAGTGACAGAGGCGGAGATTCCCGTAATGAATGATTATATACGCGGGCTTAACGGCCTGTTCGGCAGGGATTGGGAGACGGATATTGTGACGGAGCCCGGATACCTGCATCTGAACGGAATCCAGGCGCTCGGCTACTCCAGAGTCCGCTACGTCGGGAACGGGGATTTCGCGCGTACGCAGCGGCAGCGCAAGGTGATGATGGCGGCCTTCGAGAAGGTGAAGGATCTGAGTATCACGGAAATGCTGTCCTTCGCGGATCAGGTTCTGCCGCTGGTGACCACGGATCTGAGCAATCTGGAATTAATCAGCCTTGCGGCCAGCATTCTGCTGATGGACATAGAAGAGATAGAGACCCACAATATTCCTGAAGACGCCGCGTACCAGTCGGCCAGAATCCGCGGGATGGCGGTTCTGGTTCCGGATCTGGACGAGTGCCGCAGAACGCTTCAGGAGATCATCTACGGGTCGGGACAGGAGATAGAAGAATGAGAATCGTCAGAACGGCAGCGATCCTGCTGTTAATTTTATCCGTCGGCATCTATGCCGCCGGTTCTGTGAAGGAATGGAGGGAATCCGATCCCACCTATCCGGTATTGACCAGTGACAGGGAGGTGCTTGAGCTGTCCGTAGACTATACGGAGGAGGAGCTGTTCGCGGGCCTGACTGCCTGGGATGAGCGGGACGGGGATTTGACGGATCAAATTATGGCAGGAGATTTCTCGCATTTTATTCGAACGGGAGTCAGCAATGTGACTTATGTGGTCTTCGACTCCTCCAATCAGGCCACAACTCTGACCCGTCAGGTGGAGTTCACGGACTATGAGCCGCCGAAGCTGACCTTAAGCCAGCCCCTGGTGTTCTACGAGGGAGAGACGGATCATGTGGCAGGATATATCGGGGCCGTGGATATGATGGACGGGGATATTTCCTCTCTGGTGATTACAGAGGAGTCAGAGGTCAGCTATCTGACGGCGGGCGTCTACTATGTAGAGGCCGAGGTGATCAACCGCTTCGGCGATGTGGAGGAGCAGACGCTGCCTGTGCACATCCTGGGGGAGAGGGATACTCTGATCATTACCCTGACGGAGAATCTTACTTATATCACGGCGGGAGAGGAATTCGTGCCGGAGGACTATATCGCGGGTCTGACCGACGCCCGCACGGAAGAGATGGATCCGGGGCTGATTCAGGTGGAGTCCTATGTGGACAGTACTACTCCGGGCTGCTATGAGGTCCGGTATTATGCGGAAGATGGAGAGGGGCGGGTCGGCGAAACCTGGCAGATTGTCATCGTCAGAGAAGCAAGGAGTACATCATGAGAGAAGACAGAGAGTTCCGGCTGGACGAAATCAGCCCGAGAGCAATAGGGAAGGACATCATCCGAAATCTGTGGGTGATTCTTGCCCTGGTGCTGGCCGCGGCCCTTGCGGTGCTGGGGGCGGAGAAGCTGCTCTATGTGCCGCGCTACACATCCTCGGCCATTCTGGCCGTGAATACGACATCCAACAGCAGCGCATACAGCTCCTTAAGCCTGACCAGCCAGATGGCGGGCGTCATCAGCGAGATCTTCGGCAGCGAGGTGCTGCAGAACCGGATCTGCGAGCAGATGGGAGTGGATCAGATTGATGGGGAAATCAGCGCCGCGGTGATGGAGGATACGAACCTGATCCGTCTTGAGGTGACCTCTTCTAATCCCAGACAGGCGTATCTGATTATTTCCTCGGCCATGGATAACTACAATTCCGTGTCTGATTATCTCTTCGATAACGCTGTGCTGCGGGTGGTGAGGGAGCCTTCGGTACCCTATGAGCCTTCGAACACGCCGGATACGAGAAGAATCTGCATTCTGGCCATGTTAGCCGCAGGGATGGCAGGGGTTCTCGCGATAGGGCTGTTCACCGCCCTGCGCTTCACCGTACAGACCAGGCAGGGGGCGGAACGCCACCTGGACGGGAAGATCCTGGGAAGCATTCAGTATGAGAAGAAGAATCTTTCCCTCCGCGAGATCTTCCAGAAGAAGAAGAAATCACTGTTAATCTCGCATGCGATGATCAGCATGGAATATTCCGAAAATATAAGGAAGATTGCTTCCAGGCTGTCGTATCATATGCGCCGCCACAGGCAGCATGTGGTGATGCTGGTCAGCGTCGCGGAGAACGAGGGCAAATCCTCGGTCGCGGCCAATCTGGCCCTGGCCCTGGCGGAGAAGGGAAAGAGGGTTCTCTTAATTGACAGCGACCTGAAGAAACCGGCGCAGTATCGAATCTTCGATCGGCCGGACGGAATCCGGAGATGGCTTGGGGATTACCTGAAGGGGAACTGTGAGGCGAATCAGGTTGTATCCTATCACAGCAGAGAGGGCTTCTATACCGTATTCCAGAATACGGGGGTCGAAGATTCCGGAGGACTGCTCTCCTCAGAGAGAATGAAACAGCTGCTGGATGCCTGCAGGGATCTGACGGATTATATCATC
>CALWGS010000191.1 GCA_944380155.1 uncultured Lachnospiraceae bacterium | reverse complement strand
AGGATCTGCCGGATGACAGTTTGTATGTCACCTACTCCGTGAATAAGGAGGATATCTGGCTTGCGAAGGTGCCGGTTCCCGTAACCGGGGAGAGCGAGAGAATCGGCAGGGAGAATCCTGCGGATCCGGAGGTGTTCGAGCGCTGGAATCTGTACCGGCCGACGTGGAGCGAGTGCGCGCCGAAGGATACACCGTTCGGAACGGGGCTCTACCTTGAGAACCGGGAGCCGTGCGATTCGCTGTTCGTAAAGCGTGTGCTGAAGGAAGAGCGCCAGAAGGAGCTGTGGCTGACGCTGTATCAGTGCAGGCCGGCGAAGCACGGAATCTATCTTGAGCTGACGGATGCGCAGGGTCACGCTGCCGTACAGATTATTCTGCGGGCAGGCGGGAAGGAGAATCCGGAAGGATGTCCGTGCCGGATGAACATGCGCACGACAACGGAACTCTTCTTCGCGAATCTGGATACGAACAAGCCTTGCATGCTTGGATTGAAGGCGGATTGCACCAGATATGAGCTTACGGTTACGATCCGCACGGAAGCGGGCAGCCCCGAAGGGGGCAGCCCGGAAAAGGGAAGCCAGACCAGGAAGGTGAGGTTCCTGCGCGCTGTCCAGAGCATTGCGGGTCTTACGATCCGCATCGGAAGCGGTCAGGGAGGGCCGGGCCTTCTGGATGATCCGGAGAAGGTGCAGGATATGGACCGGAGCATTACGGAACAGCAGACAGAGCCTGCTTCGCTTTATGTGATGGAGCTTGAGGAAAAATAAACAGATGCCGGACGGGAAAGCCAGATTGGAGTAAGAGGCTTTCCCGTCCGACATTTTCTGTGATTCCGGGCGTATGAAATCAACAATTCCTGTCCGTTTTCCGATGCTCAGCCCTTAATCAGGCTTCTCCCCTCCCATTCGGGCGCGGGGGATGCCCCAAGGAGCTGTGCGGCGGTGGGGGCAATGTCCAGGATAGAGGGGGTGCCGCTCATCGGCCCGGGAGCGAAGTCCGGCCCGATACAGATGAGCGGAATCCGCATATCCTCATCCTCCGCAGAGCCGTGGCTGCGTCCGTGGCCGCCGTGATCTGCGGTGAAGAATATCGTATATTCCTGCCGGAAGTGTTCCACAAGCCGGCATGTCTCTTCAAGGCTCTGGCCGCAGGCCGAGAGGTACTCCCGTCCCATCCATCCGGATTCATGTCCGGCATGATCCGTGAGGCCCAGATAGACAAATGCGAAGTCCGGCTGCTCGCTCATAATATAACGGATGGCTTCATTCGTGATGATCCGGTCGGCCCGGTGGTAGGTATTCTGATCTCCGGATACGAAGAAGCTGTACGCAAGGGAGGAGGGACGGCTCAAATCCCTCAGCTCCTCCCAGTCATAGAAGAAGGCACAGCGTTTGCCCGCGGCTCGGAGCTGTTCGCACAGCCCGCTTACGGGACGGACCTGGGGGACATAGGTATTGGTCAAAATACCATGTCTGTCGGGCGATACGCTGTGAAACAGGGACATATGGCAGGGGAGGGTAACGGAGGGATAGACCGTAAGGGCATTCAGGGAATAGCTTCCCAGCTTGCACAGCCTGTCGGTGAACAGATGGGAGCAGGCTGTCAGGGCATCCGGACGGAATCCGTCTGCCAGAATCAGAAGAACTTTCTTATCCATGTCGTATCATTTCCTTTCTGACAATTCTGATATTCATCCTCCCTCAATATAGCAACGCTCCGGGGAAATGTCAATGACATATCAGGATACGTCCATGGCGTGTCACCGGGATTTAAAATACTTGATTTTTCTGCTTTGTATTGTACTTTTTAGATAGAATGTATATACTATAACTACATCCATTGCCGCATTGCCGGGAAGGGCGGCGGGGTATGACAATCTGTTTGACTTATTCCACATGGAATGCTATAATTCAACGTATTGTAAATTATTTTTTACACAGATTAGGGCGTGTTTGAAGAGTCTTGAATACGCATCAGGGAAGAGGTAACAGGCATGAAGGTAAGTATATTGATTCCCGTTTCGGGAAGAACCCTGTATCTGAATGACTGTCTGGACAGCCTGAAGGAGCAGGCTTACGCAGATGCGGAGATCATTTTGATTGACGATCAGGCGGACGGACAGCTTGGCGGTATCGTTGATTCCTATCAGGATAGTCTGAATATACGGGTAATCAGGCCCGAAGAGGGCAGGACGGGCGTTGCGGCGGCAAGGAACGCGGGGCTTGATGAGGCAAGAGGAGAGTATGTCTATTTTCTGGACAGCGATGATTATATCTTTGAGAACGCGGTGGAGCAGCTTGTGCTGGCGGCCGATGAACAGGGAGCGGATGTTGCTTACGGCAAGAAGAGGAGTACCTGGTATAAGAGGGAGATCTTCGTTGCGACCTATAATGCGGAGCATGTCGAGAGCGGACAGGATGAGGAGGATGCGGCGGAGAATGCGCAGCTGTACGCGGAGGAGAGCGGGGACAGCCGGGCGAACAGTGTAGAGGATTCGGATATCCTGGAGCAGGCCGAGGATGAGGAGAATGCCAAGGAGGAGTTAAGCGGAGAAGAGCTCATGCGCAGGAAGGATGCGAGGAAGCGCAGGGCATACCGCTTCATGGTATCCTCGAAGAAGGGACTTACGAATGTTTCCGTGCTGAATATTCTGATTCGGCGCAGTCTGATTGAGGAGGCGCATATCCGCTTTGCGGAGCAGTTCAAGTATTTTGCCGATCTCTCTTTCCTGATTCAGGTGCTTTCCCGCGCGGAGGTCTACGCGAGGGTAATGCGGGCAAAGTATATTAAGCGCAAGCATAATGATCCAATTAATTTCCCGTCGATTTCCCAGATGAAGGACCCGTTCCGCTTCGAGGAATATGTGGCGGCGTATGAGTATGCGAGAGGGCTGGTTCCGGAGGGCTGCGATTTGAAGGAGCGCCTTGACAGGCAGGTAATTAATTATTATGCCAGGACCTTCGCGCCGAGAATCCGCCGGGCAAAGGGGGATTCCTGGCGCGGCGAGAGGTTCCTTGTGATGCACCGGCTGGCCTGTCAGATGGAGAAGGAGACGATTAAGAGACTCAAGGGCTATAAGAAGCGGCTGATGAAGGCGCTGATTAAGGGAGATGTGAAGCGGTCGCTGCGGATTGTCAATATGCACCTGGGATATAAGAAGTTTAAGAAAATCATCACCAACAAGCGGGCATTTGCGAGATTTCTGTATATCCACCGTTTCTTAAAGATGCCGATGAAGGAGAACTGGGTGATCTGCGAGAGCTTCTTCGGGCGATATTATTCGGACAGCCCTAAGGCTCTGTATGAATATATGAGCAGGACGTACCCCGGAAAGTTCCGGTTCATCTGGGTAATTAACGATAAGAAGACGAAGATTCCCTACGCGCATACCAAGGTGAAGCGCTATACCATCCGTTATGCCTATTATCTGGCACGGTGCAAGTATAATATCTATAACGTCAGACAGCCGATGTATGTGCGCAAGAGGAAGGGGAATGTATTCCTTGAGACCTGGCACGGGACCCCGCTCAAGAAGCTGGTGTTCGATCAGGATGAGGTATGCGGTGCATCGCCGTTATATAAGGAGCAGGTGTACAGACAGTCGCGGGTATGGGACTATCTGATCTCTCCGAACCACTTCTCTACGGAGATCTTTAAAAGCTGCTTTATGTTTAATAAGACGATTCTGGAGACGGGATACCCGAGAAATGATATTCTGCATTGTGAGGATCGGGACGCGAAGGAAGCGGAATTTCGGAGGAAGCTTGGAATTCCTGCGGGGAAGAAGACGATTCTGTATGCGCCGACCTGGCGGGATGATGAGTTCTACGGAAAGGGTGAGTACAAGTTTGCTCTGAAGCTGGATCTGCAGAGGATGAAGGAACGGCTGGGAGACGGATATGTAGTTCTGCTCCGGACGCATTACTTCATTGCGGACGCGGTTGATGTTACGGAGTATGGCGGCTTCGTCATGAACTTCTGCCGCTATAATGATATTTCCGAGCTGTACCTGGTATCGGATATTCTGATTACGGATTATTCGTCGGTATTCTTTGATTATGCCGGACTGCGCAGACCGATGATTTTCTATACTTATGATTTAGACAAGTACCGGGATATCTTAAGAGGCTTCTATATGAGCATCGAGGATGAGGTTCCGGGGCCTCTGGCATTTACAACCGATGAGGTCATTGACGCGATTTTGAATATTGATCGCATTACAGAGCAATATAAAGAGAAATATGACGCATTCTATGAGAAGTTCTGCAGCCTGGAGGACGGTCATGCCTCCGAGAAGGTTGTGAACGCCGTATTCGGTCCGGCACTCGAGGAGATGTCTTCGAAGAACCCGTGACGCGGCAGGAGAGCTTGCAGGATGTGAACCAACCGAATACAGGAGGATGTTCCATGAGAAAAGTAATTACTTACGGCACATATGATTTGCTGCATGTCGGCCATATTAACCTGCTTCGCCGGGCGAAGGCGCTGGGGGATTATCTGCTGGTTGTACTGTCTACGGACGAATTCAACGAGGTGAAGCACAAGACGGCTTACCACAGCTATGAGGACCGCAAGCTGATTCTGGAGGCAATCCGCTATGTGGATGAGGTGATTCCGGAGTATAACTGGGAGCAGAAGATATCGGATGTCGTGAACAACCAGATCGACGTCTTTGTGATGGGGGATGACTGGAAGGGGCAGTTTGATTTCTTAAAGGATTATTGTGAAGTCGTCTACCTTCCCAGAACCGAGGGAATCTCGACAACCAAGATTAAGAATGATCTGCATCTGGGCAAAGCAGAGCATGAATGAGGCAGGCAATGGACCGTAAGAATCATGAGCGATCGGCGGCGATCAGCGTTATTATTCCGTTCTATATGAAGAATGTATACAGGAGGGGAATGTCCGAAGGGCATTCTCCTCTTAGTCATGCTTACCTGGCGGATTGTCTGGAGAGCATCTGCGCGCAGAACCGGGAGGACGTGGAGGTGCTTCTGGTAGAGGATGGGAAATCAGAGGCGATTGATGAGGTGAAGGAGGCATATAAGGAGCGGCTGACGCTTCGGTGCTTCCGGATCCCGCACGGGGGAGTGGGAGCCGCAAGGAATGAAGGGCTTGCCTGCGCGCGGGGGGAGTTTGTCTATTTTCTGGATGCGGATGACTATCTGGCGGACGGGGTGTTTGACCGGCTGCTTGCCCTGTCCGGCGGAAAGGATTTGAGTTATGGTGCCGTGGAGCGGACCTGGTTCAAGCGGGCGGGCTATCTTGCGGAGAGGGAAAGCAGAGAAGAACAACAGCCGGAGCAGCAGCGGCAGCCGCCGCAGAGATTTGAGAATCCGGCTGCGTGGCTGACAAGACCCGGTGCCCTGGCGTCCGGGCTTCTGATTCGGCGGGCGTATCTGGAACGGGAGGGGATTCGGTTCGATGAGACGCTTGAACTGTATCCGGATCTTCCATTCCTTGCCCGCCTGCTTGGCGGGACGGATCGGATCGGATGGGATTATGACGCGATCTATGTGAAGAGAATTCACAATGATGAGGTACAGTATCCCTCTTTAAGCCAGCAGGTGAGAGAAGACAGAACCATGCAATACGTGCGCGCGTACCGGGCGGCGAAGGAAGCGGCAGCTCAGAGCGGCCAGGAAGAGGTTGGACGCGGGCTGGATCGGGGGCTGTATGCCTATATCTTGAAAGCCTTTACCGGAAGGCTTCACGATCAGGGGAGAGTTGTATGGAAGCCGGAGGAGTATGCGGTGATGAAGGAGGCGATGGCGCTTGCGGATCCGTCACTTCGAAGGGAATATTCCCCGATGCGCCGCAGGATTCTGAAGGCCATTGCGCAGGGGGACGATAAGCGGGCAATCCGGGCCGGCAATGTTGTGGTGGCGGTCAGGAAGAGACGGGAGCTGCTCAAGAACAGCAGGCTGCTGTTCCGCATCATTGACCGGTACCTGTTCCAGAAGCTGCCGATTAAAGAGCGCATGGTCTTCTTTGAGAGCTTTTTCGGGAACAGCTATTCGGACAGTCCGAAGTACATCTATCAATATCTGCTTGAGACATATGGATCGGAGTATCGGTATATCTGGGTGCTGAAGGATAAGAGGAAGAGGCATGACATTCCGGGGAATCCGATTGTTGTGACGCCGTATTCCCTGAGGTATTTTTATTATCTGGCCCGTTCGAAGTATTGGATTCTGAATATCCGCCTTCCGAAATGGATTGAGAAAAAGCAGGGGCATGTATGCCTGCAGACCTGGCACGGGACGCCGCTGAAGAAGCTGGTGTTCGACATGGAGGATGTGCACCTGGCCTCCTCGCGCTCGAGCTATAAGATGATCTTCTACCAGGAGACGAAGAAGTGGGATTATCTGATTTCGGCCAATCGATTTTCAACCGACAAATTTGAGAGCGCGTTCCTGTATGACCGAAGCAGGATTCTTGAGATTGGGTATCCGCGCAACGACTGCCTGAAGGCAGAGGACCGGCAGGAGAGAGCCGCGGAAGTGCGCAGGCGCCTTGGAATCCCGGAATCTAAGATTTTGATTTTATATGCTCCGACCTGGCGCGACGATGAGTATTATGAGGCAGGGAGCTACAAGTTTGATCTCAAGCTGGACCTGGCACAGATGCAGAAGGAGCTTGGGGACAGGTATGCCGTGCTGCTGCGCACCCATTACCTGATCGCGCAGAATCTGAGGCTTGACGGATTGGAAGGTTTTGCATACAATGTAAGTGCGTATGATGATATCTCGGAATTGTATCTGATATCGGATCTATGCATTACGGATTACTCTTCGGTGTTTTTTGATTATGCGAACTTAAGGCGGCCCATACTTTTCTATGTCTATGATCTGGACAAGTACCGGGATGTCTTAAGAGGCTTCTATATCAATATCGAAACGGAGGTTCCCGGTCCTTTGCTGTATTCGACGCAAGAGGTGATCGGCGCGATTCAGAACATTGACGGAATAACGAAGCAGTATCAGGAACGATATGATCGATTTTATGAGCGTTTCTGCAGCCTGGATGACGGACATGCTTCCGAGCGTGCGGTGAGGGCGGTATTCGGAAGAGAGAGTCTTTCACAGCCGTGAGTCCCGCGGCAGTTCCGGGCAGAAATGTGGGGCGGTGGGCCCGGAGGACAGGAAAATGAAGGTATTATCGCTGGTTGTTCCATGCTATAACGAGGAACAGTCGCTGCCATATTTTTATGATGAGATTGTGAGGATTGCCGGAATCCTGACGGAGGTGGAATTCGAGATCCTGCTGGTGGATGACGGCTCTAAGGATAAGACGCTTGAGGTGATGAGGGGGCTGCACGAGAAGGATGAGAGAGTGAAGTATATCTCTTTCTCAAGGAACTTCGGTAAGGAAGCGGCTATGTATGCGGGGCTGATGAATGTGACGGGGGATTATGCGGCGATTATTGACGCGGATCTGCAGCATCCGCCCGAACTGTTGATTGAGATGTATCACGGAATTGTGGAGGAGCATTATGACAGTGTGGCGGCCAGGCGCGTGACGAGGGAGGGAGAGCCGAAGCTGCGTTCGTTCTTCTCCCGGTGCTTTTACCGGCTGCTGAACCGGATCTCGAAGGTGGAGATTGTGGACGGATCCGTGGATTACCGCCTGATGACCAGACAGATGGTGAATGCCGTTTTGAGCATGAGCGAGAAAAACCGGTTCACCAAGGGGATCTTCGCATGGGTCGGGTTCAAGACGAAGTGGGTGGAATTCAAGAATGTAGAACGGGTAGCGGGAGAGACGAAGTGGTCGTTCTGGAAGCTCTTTTTGTATTCCCTGGAGGGGATTATCGGCTTCTCAACGGCGCCGCTTGCGATCGCGTCCTTTCTGGGGCTGGCTTTCTGCGGAATCTCGTTCCTTGCTATCCTGGTGATCGTGATGAAGACGCTGATTTGGGGAGATCCGACGACCGGGTGGCCGTCCCTTGCCTGTATCATCCTGATGGTGAGCGGCGTGCAGCTGTTCTGTATGGGGATTCTCGGTCAATATCTCGGCAAGATGTATGTTGAGACGAAGAACCGTCCGGTCTATCTGATTCGGGAAGCGCAGACGAAGAATCTGGATCTGGACCCGGATGGATATCAGAAGAGGCAGGAGCCGTGAGGCGCACATGCCGTAGGGGACAGATCCCGGTATGGCATGTCTTATGGTGCATGGGAAGGAGGCTTAAGCGGTTATGACTGGCAGGAAGCATGAAGGAGCGGCAGGGAGCGTTCGGAAGAAGTATTATATCCGGTATACACTGGTATTTTTACTGACTGCGCTGATTGTCTATATCCGGTTCATCCTGGAGGGAAAGAGCTTTCTGTGGCTGTCGGACGGGACGGATCAGCATTATACGGCGCTTGCCTGGTTCGGCCGGTATCTAAGGGATTATATAACGGGCATTTTTACCGAGGGGGAGTTTACACTGCCGCAGTGGAGCTTCTCTCTTGGGTCCGGGGATGATATTATTACGACCCTGCATTATTACTGCATCGGAGATCCGCTGGATCTGCTTGCGGTATTCTTCGATCCTGGGGCGACGGAATGGCTGTATACTTTCCTGATTCTGCTGCGGCTGTATCTGAGCGGGATTGTCTTCTCGGAGTTTTGCTTTTATCATAAGAAGAAAGCCGCGGAGAAAGGGGATGCCGGCGCTCAGGCGGCCGGTGTGAAGGCTGCACAGCGGGATCCGGATGCTGCCGGTCAGCCCGGCGGCCGGGATCCCGGCGGGAGCGCGGTGCAGACGCAGACGGCGGTGCTGGTCGGCGCGCTGGTGTATTGCTTTTGCGGATTTGTAATTGCGGGCGCGATGAAGCACGCGTTTTTCTTTAATCCGTTCCTGTATTTTCCGTTGTTCTGTCTGGGAGCGGAGAAGGTGTTAAGAAGGGAGAGTCCGAGGCTTTTCATTGCGATTACGGCAGTGAGCGCGCTGAGTAATTTCTACTTCTTCTATATGATTACGATCCTTGGTTTCCTGTATACGGCAGTGCGCTTCTTTGGTATCTACCGGAATGGAGAGAGGCTGAAGGGATTCCTCAGGGTATTCCCCGCGGGAGTGGGGGCGTATCTGCTTGGAACCGGAATCGCGGCGGTGCTGTTCCT
>CALWGS010000190.1 GCA_944380155.1 uncultured Lachnospiraceae bacterium | reverse complement strand
TGCTTTGTGCGCAACGACGGAGCGCCGCAGCGTTCCATGGCGGCCATGATCACCGGGAGCCTTTCAAATGTGGTTCTGGACTGGGTATTCATCTTCCCCTGCGGAATGGGAATCTTCGGAGCCGTCTTCGCGACAGGACTGGCCCCGATCATCAGCATCCTGATCCTCTCGCCCCATATCCTGCGCGGAAGGAACGGATTCCATATCACCGCATGCCGGCCGAGTGCCCGATTGGCCGGAGGAATCCTCTCAAGCGGCGTTCCCTCTCTGGTTACGGAAGTATCCTCCGGAATTGTCATCATCGTATTCAACTCCATTCTTATGAATCTGGAGGGGAATGTGGGAGTGGCGGCCTACAGCATCATCGCCAATCTGTCTTTGGTGGTGATTGCCGTCTTCACCGGAATCGCGCAGGGAATCCAGCCGCTGATCAGCCGCAGCTACGGGAGAAACAGCCAAGCCGAAGTCCGTATCTTTCTGCGCTATGCCATCCTTTCCATGCTGGTTTTGTCCGCTGTTATCTATGGCACCGTACTGTTCGGCGCCCCGCAGATTGCCGCTATCTTCAACAGTGAACAGGATGTTCTGCTTGGGCAGATTGCGGAGGAGGGGATGCGGCTGTACTTCCTTGCCTGCCCGTTCGCCGGGTATAATATTATCATCTCGATGTATTTTACCTCCTCCGACTCCCCAAGGCCCGCGCATCTGATTTCCCTTCTGCGCGGCTTCCTCCTGATCATCCCCTGTGCCTTCCTTCTTTCGAGGATCGGGGGCCTGACCGGAGTCTGGTGTTCCTTCCCCGTCACGGAAGGACTGACGGCCGCGGCCGCATTCTGCTTCTTTGACTTTCTGCAAAGGAAGAGGGCCCGAAAAGCTTCTTCCCTGTAACAAAAAGCGGCGCCGGATGACTCTGATTCATCAGTCACCCGGCGCCGCCCGCTGCTTCACGCTAATCTCTATTCTACTGTCGCATACCCCTTGATCATCTCAATCGCCCGGATCGACACCATCTGCTGCATCATATAACCCTGGCCGAAGTTCTCAACATCGGACTCGTATTCCTCTCTGGACGATCCGTTCTCCTCCAGATATGCAACAAACTCATCCTCCGTCACGGTAACGCCTTCCTGCTCCAGGATCGCCTGGTAGATCAGCACCTCCGCCACCCGATCCTGCACCAGGGTCGGAAGAGACTCATCATAATCGATATCGGACATTCCCGTATATTCGGAGAAGCTGCTGTACGCCGGTACTCCGTAGTAGCTCTGGTACAGCTCGTTCATGTATTCGTACGCCGTCTCATCCTCATACTTCTGGATGGATACGATATGGTCAAGGTACTCCTCCGGATAAGCGGATACTGTCGTGTTCTCCGCCAGGTAGGTATTAATCCACTCCGTCAGGTTATTATCATAATTCTCTTCTCTGAGATACTCTCTGTATTCCTCCGCCGTAGACGCATAATCAGACAGATACTCCGTCACGAATGTGTCGTCGAACTCCGGCGCGATATAGATGGAGTTCACCGTAACCCGAAACGCCGCATCCTCACCGGCCAGAGAGGGATTCACCTCATAGTCATCCGGGAAGGAAGCCTGAATAATCACTTCGTCTCCGATCTGATGTCCGATCAGCTGTTCCTCGAAGGTTCCAATCATGGTACCGGATCCGATCACCAGGTCATATCCCTCGCCTTCCGTGCTGCCGCCTTCGAATTCCACTCCGTCTATACTTCCCACAAAATCAATGTTCACCATATCTCCGTCTTCGATTGCCTTGTCCGTTGTGGTGTTCTCGGCCGCGTAGCCCTCAACCAGCTCCGCAATATCCTCTTCCAGCTCCTCATCCGTATACTCTACTTCCTCCGCCGGAATTGTAAGATTCTGATAATCCGGCAGCGTCACATAAGAGGATGCCGTAACTCCCTCAATAAAACCATTCTCATCAAGCAGGGCACTGTAATCGCTGCTTGGCTTTACCCCTGTAATCGCCCGGTAGATCCGGTATCCGGCAAAGGATACAACCCCGACGCACAGCGCCGCTATGATAACGATGGAAACAACCCTGCCAATTACGGCATTGCGCTTCTGCCTGGCAATCTCATGCTTCCTCGCCAGCTTTCTCTCCTTGCTCAGGCTCATCGGCTCGTCGGCCTTCCCCTGCTCTTCCTTGTTCTGATTCTCTGTCTTCATGGTAACCTCCTGTCTGTTTCACCCCTTATAGGCTGATCATTGTCCTGATTATATCGTATGATTTTGTCAGATTTGTGAAAGAATCGGGACAATTTCAAAGATACGCTAAGAATCTTAGCAGAAATCCTTCGAAAATGCAACCTCTACCTGACGGTTTGTACCCGATTTCTCCCCTTCCGGCGCCTTTCACACATCTCTCCCAATCCGTGCCCGGCTTAGACACCGTTTCCGCAATCCGGCGTTTTTGCAATTCTAATCAGTTTCGCTTCTTTGATTCCCATTCCGCTCTGACCGAAATAGAATCTCAAATAGTTCTGATACCCGTTCAACTCTCCAAGCTCCGCCGTTTCCGTTCTCCATTCTCTTTGACTGCCTCCCAGAGTAATCGTTCTTACCAGATCACAGTTGTAAAACATGGAAAGAGACATCTGCGCCAGTTCGTTCTCTGACGCGCTTCTTACGTTCAGAAGCAGCCGGTATTCTCCCGGCTCTTCCACTGCAATCTGAAACAGAGTAGTGCCGCCCCGGCCGGTATCCAGCAGGGACGTATCAATGGCAGTCTCCTCTCCCGCCCGGATCAGAATCGGATTCTCATCCTTCCCTTCCTCCTGTGACGGGTCATGGAAGCTTTCTTCGATTTCATCTCTCTTCCCAAGGAATCTCGCAAAGGCCGGCATTCTCATCAGAACCCGGCAGATATTCGCGGCACTTCTCTGATAATCCGCCCGGAAGGCCGTGCCGTCCGCGAGCCGTTCCTCAGAGTTGTCCCGATTCGTATTGCGGGCCGCGCTTTCCGTCACCATATACAGATCATTCTGACTCCGAATCATGGCCGCCATATTCCTGCGATTACCCGGCTGTCCTTCGTCATTCCCCTTTGCCCACCAATCCGTCATAACGATGCCGTCAAAGCCCCACTCCCCCCTGAGAATGGTCGTGAGCATATCATAATTGCTTGCGGACCAAAATCCGTTCACCGGACAATAGGCTGTCATAACACAATAAGCCCCGCCCTCGCGGACCGCAATCTCGAATCCCTTCAGATACAGTTCCCGAAGCGCTCTCTCGGACACAAGAGCTTCTGCGTCATACCTGCAGTACTCCTGGCTGTTGCAGGCAAGGTGCTTAATCGTTCCCGTGACCCGGTACCGATGCATCCCCTTAAGCTGTGCTGCCGCCATCCTGCCGGTCAGAAGGGGATCCTCGGAGAAGTACTCAAAATTCCGTCCGTTAAGGGGGTTCCTGTGCAGGTTCATCCCCGGGCCAAGCAGCGTGTCGATATGATGCCTGCGCAGCTCGAGTCCTTCGAACTGATACAGCTCTTCTATCAGCTTCTCGTTAAATGTACTGGCCAGGCAGGTGCCGTTGGGCATGGAGAAGGCGGCGGTGCCGCAGTCCATCCGGATGCCGCTCGGACCGTCCGCGCAGCAGGCAATGGGAATTCCGAATCTTTCAAGCTCCGGCGTCACGCCGCCGAACGCCCCCGCCGTTCCCGGCGTCACCTTCGGAGAGCACATCCCCTCTCCCCGGACAATGCGGCACAAATCCTGCTCGGAAAACTGTGCGATAAACTCCTCCATCCCGACCCGGCACTCCGCCACATCAACCAGGCGGATCCCCCGATCCCCTGTGTACGGTATTTCCGGCGGTCTCCTTAAGGCAATGATATCCTGTAAGTTCGTCGTCCTGAGCGGCACCTCTTCGCGGGTGATTCGATACCCCTCCTGTGTCCGCTCCGGCTTCATTCTCTGAAAGGGCCGGTCGGGCGCCATCGCTTCGCTCAGCCGCTGTACCACCCTGGTGCCCTCGATCACAAAATTCCCCGCCGGCCTCGCGCTTCTGACATCCGATCCGACATAGAAAGTGTACTCCCCGGCCTCAAGCACATAACAGGAGCGGTATCCCGACGCACCGGAATCATCATAAGAGGAAATATAGTAATCCGGACAATCCACCGTAACCATGCAGCTCTCCCCGGGTGCCAGAAGCGGCGTCTTCGCAAAACCCGCAAGGACGCGCGCCGGCTTGCCGAGCCTGCCCTGCGGAGCCTCACAGTATACCTGCACGACCTCCTTCCCGGGCATCTCTCCCGTATTGGTCACACGCACCCGCACGCTGACCGCGGCCTCCCTGCGCCCAAGCGCCGTCTCGTCAATCCGGAAGGTCGTATAGGAAAGGCCGTAACCGAAGGGATACAGCACCCTGCCCTTCGCAAAGGTTTCAAAATACCGGTAACCGACGTAGATATCCTCCTCATAGCAGTTGCACATTTCATTGCCGTAATTAACCGTGGACGGATAATCTGCTATCTCATACGCTATCGTATCCGGCAGCTTCCCGGACGGCGAAACACGGCCGAGCAGGACATCCGCAGTCCCCCTCCCGCCCTCCTGTCCGCCCTGCCATACATACAGCACGGCCTTCGGGTGATATCTCCCGACCCACCTCATATCAATGATATTTCCGGTATTTAAAATCACTGCCGTATTCTCGAACAGAGAGCACACCAGCCCGATCATACTCTCCTCCGTCCTGGTCAGCAGATAGCTCCCTTCCTTAGCCTGATTATCCTTATCCTCTCCCGCAGTGCGGCCGATGAATATCAGCGCGGTATCCGATTCCTTCGCCGCCTCTTCCACAAGCTCCCGCGGCAGCGGCATCTCCTCCTGATACCATGGCTCCGCTGCCCATCCCTTCCCCGCATCGAACGGATGCTCTGCAACCCATGCCTCATAGGCCGCTCTGACCGTCTGGTTAATCTGTATCGTCTGCTCTTGCAGAAGCGCTTCCGTAATCCCAACAATATGTCCGGTATTCACCATTCCGCCCGATCCGGTTCCGCTCTTGAAGTAGTGGAACTGATTCCTTCCAAACAGTGCCGCCCTGCTTCCCTTCTTCAGTGGAAGAACTCCTCCCTCATTCTCAAGCAAAACAATCCCCTCATGAACCGCCTCTCTCGCCTTCTGTCCGTATGCTTCCAGATCCAATAAGTTCGTCATGATAACCTCCGTTCTGTGTCGCCTCATTCTGATTTGCTTTCAAGTATACTGAGTTTCCCCTAAAAAGACAAGAAATATTTGCAGTGCAAACCCTCTGCTCTTTCCCGAAAAATATCATTTTTTTTAAAAATAGGTTTACAATGATCGCCAGACATGCTATTTTTATCATAGTGATTTTTTTATCAGTTCAGACAGACCGGAATTGATAGGAAGGATTTGATCTCAGAACACGGCAGACCCGGATACGGGGCAGAAAGGATTGTCTATGTCAGTATTATTCGAAAAGACTCGAATCGGCACCATGAAGCTGAAGAACCGCATTGTGATGGGTCCGATGAGTACAACCGGGGAATCGGACGGCGCTTACAGCATGGAAGCCATTCACTATTTTACGGAACGCGCAAAGGGCGGCTGCGGCCTGATCATAACGGGCGCAAATCTTGTAACCACCGAATACGAACCAAGAACCAGTACAGAACTGAGCAATTATCATCACGCAGAGCGTCTGAACATGCTTGTGGAGCGCTGTCACCACTACGGCGCCAAGGTCTGCGTCCAGCTCTCTCCGGGACTTGGCAGGCTTCAGTTCATTGATCCGCTCACCTCCCCCTATTCCGCGGGTGAATCCAGCGTGTTCTGGTTTCCCTCCTTAACGTGTAAGTCCATTCCCGCATGGGACATCGGAAACCTCGTATGGAAGGTCGGATATGCCGCAAGTCTCGCAAGGATGGCGGGAGCAGACGCGATTGAGCTGCTCGCGTCCGGCGGTTATCTTCTGGATCAGTTCCAGACCCCCGTCTGGAACACAAGAACCGATGAATACGGCGGCGGACTGAGGAACCGGATGCGCTTCACCCTCGAATGCATTGAATCCATTCGGGAAAGTGTAGGCCCCGGGTTCCCGATTCTGGTCAAGTTCGCGCCCTGCCACGGATTCGAAGGCGGACGATCCCTGGAAGAGGGCCTTGAAATCGCCCGGCTTCTCGAGGAGGCCGAAATCAATGCCATTCATGTCGATGTCGGCTGCCATGAGACATGGTACCGTTCCGTTTCCACTGTCTACCAGAAGGACGGCCATCAGCTTGAGACAATCCAGGCAGTAAAGGACACGGTCAATATTCCCGTATTCGGTCAGGGAAAGCTCTTCGATCCCGCCGTCGCGGAGGATGCCGTCGCCTCCGGGAAGCTGGATTATGTGGTACTTGCCCACCAGATGCTTGCGGATCCCTACTGGGCCGTCAAGGTGAAGGAGGGCCGTCAGGATGAGATCGCCCCCTGTATCGGCTGCAATGAGTGTCTCCTGTCCGGATTCTCCGGAAAGCATCTGCGCTGCGCCGTGAATCCGCTGTGCTACACTGAGAGAGAGTATGCCCTTCCCGGTCCCGACCCCGCAGGACGGGGGACTGACGGCTCCGGTCAGGCCGTTTCCGGTTCAACGGAACAGCTTGGTTCGAACCGGGCTGTCAAATCCGTTCTTGTCATCGGAGGCGGCCCCGGAGGCATGTCCGCGGCCATAGCCGCGGCAAAGCGCGGCTATCGCGTCGATCTGTGGGAAAAGAGCGACAGGCTCGGAGGCAATCTGTGGGCGGCCGGACTGCCCACCTTTAAGAAGGACGTGTTCCGCCTCATCGCCTATATGCAGCATCAGATTGACAGCCTGAATATATCCGTTTTCCTGTCGAAGGAAGCCAGGGCGGGGGAGGTCATTGCCGGCAATTATGATAAGGTGATCCTCGCGGCCGGCTCCAAACCTGTCATTCCCAGAATTCCCGGCACGGAATATGCCTCTCCCGCTGCCGACTATCTGCTCGGACACAAGAAGCCCGGTACACGCATTGTCGTAATCGGGGGCGGTATGGTGGGCTGCGAGACGGCGGCCTATATGAAGGAAATGGCCGAGGAAGTTACGATTGTAGAGATGCTGGGGGACATTCTTGCCATCGCGGATCACTGCCTGAATAATGATCAGGCGCTCCGCTCCATGCTGAAGGAACGCGGGATCCGGATTGTGGCCGGCGTAAGAGTAACCGATATCATACCGGACTGCGTGATCTGTGAGAAGGGCGGCGAGACCATTGCCCTCTCGTGTGACACGGTGATTCTCGCGGCCGGCTACCGGGCCAGCAATGAGCTGGAACAGGCACTGGACGGCAAGGTTAAGGATCTGTGCGTCATCGGCGATGCCGAAGCGCCCAGGAAGATCATGAATGCAATTCACGAAGGATACCACGCAATCCGGATTATGGAATAAACACGCTCCGAATATGGAAGAAACGCAATCCGGATTGTGAAATCATGCAATCCGGATTGTGAAATCACACTTTTTTAAGAACCTCGCAGAAGCTCTTTCTTACATGATTTTTATATAGTCCCCCAGCTTGCTCATGTTCTGTCTCTTGAGCTCCATAGACGGATGTACATACCGGTTCAGCGTAATATTGACATTGGCGTGCCCGAGGATCTCGCTCAGGCTCTTCACATCGAATCCCGCCTCGACACACCGTGTCGCGAAGGTGTGGCGCAGAGAATGAAAGTTCGCGTCCTCGATTCCGCAGATCTGCAGGATTTTCTTAAACCGGTACTGCATGGTGCGCGGCTCGACATACCTCTTGCTGTCCCCGGTCAGAAGGTACGCCTCCTCGCCCACCGGGAAGCCTGTCTTATACTCCTTAAGCACCGCAGCCATGAACTCCGGTATGGGAATACAGCGGCTTGAGCTCTTGCTCTTGGGAACGGAGATCAGAATCCTTGTCTTTCCCCTGCTCCCGGACTCATCATTTTGGAGGCGCTGCATGGTGTAACGGATGTAGATCACGCCGTCATCCAGCCGGATATTCTTCCATTTGAGGGCGCACAGCTCACCAATCCGGATTCCGGTAAACAGACTGAGTAAGATTCCAAGATTCAGAAAGCATTTCTCTCCCCTCAGATAACGGCACAGCGCATCCTGTTCCGTCACGGACAATACCCGCATCACCCTCTCCCTGTTCTCTCTGCGGATATCCAGCTTATCCAGCGCCGCAGGATTCCGTCCGTGGACACTGGAATCATACTGCATCACCAGCTTCAGAATCGAGATGATATCCCTGACATATTTGGTCGAAAGCCCCTCCGCGTTCCTTCCTTTCTTCCCGTTTTCAAGCAGATAATCCGCATAGTGATTGATCATACGCGAATCAATTTCTTCGGGGTTGAGCATTCCAATCTCCGGAATGATATGATTTTTGATAATGTTTTTATATCGAATATAAGTAGATTCTTTTACCCTCTTTCTGATGTACCGAAGCCACTCCTCCGAAGCCGCATCCAGGCTCTCCTTCCCGATCTCCCCCGGAGCCATCCTCTCCCCGGCGTCTGCGGAGCGCTTCAGAGCATCCGCCGCCCGCCTGCTCTCCATGTATTTTTCCCTCACTTCCCGGTATGTCTTCGCGTATACATAACCATAGCATGCCTTCCCGTCCCCGGTGTATGATTTAATATACCGGCCCTCCCATCTGCCATCCTTTCTCTTGTAGATATTTTCTCCTCTTCTGGACATTTGCAGTAACTCCTTTCGTCTGGTAAAATTTTCCGCAAGACCAGTATGGCCGATTCCTGAAGGGAAGGATAGCTTATTTCGACAAAATTCGACAATAATTCTGATGAAAAGCGGCTGCCAGAGTCAGTCAAACCCTGGCAGCCGCCGGTTCTTATCTTTCCGCCGCGTAGAAATCCACGCAGTCCTCTTTTGAATAATATACCTTGTCTTCTTCCACAATCCGCGCCTGCCCGTCCTTTACCTCCACAATATTGACAGAGCAGTTCATCGGAACATGACCTCTCCAGAAGTCCTCCTTATCCTCATACACCTGATGCAGAAGCGCCCGAACCGAGCATCCGTGCGACGCGATCAGGATCGACTTATCCTGATACTCCTCCGTGTGAATTAAATCCTGCCAGAAGCTTCCCAGCCGCTCACACAGCTGCCCCACCGTCTCTCCGTCCGCGGCGGGGACGAACTCAAACGGCCTCAGATAGAAGTCATCGAAATGATCCGTCGGAATCTCAAAATGACTTCTGGAGCAGCAAAGCCCCTCCCAGGAGCCGAAGGAGAGCTCCTTAAGCCTGTCATCCTCAAGCAGCGGTACGTTCCTTCCTTCCAGAATGATTTCCGCCGTCTTTTTCGCTCTCTGCAGCGGGCTGGTAATTCCAAGATCAATCGGGATCTCCTTCATCCCCTGTGCCGTGATCCTGGCAAGTCGAATCCCGTTCGCGTTCAGCTGCGTATCCGCCTGTCCCTGAAGCCGTTTCTGGGTATTCCAGTCTGTCTCTCCATGCCTGACAATATATAAAAGCACTGTAAGCAACCTCCTGACCTTAATTGAACTGTCTGCTCCATTATAGCCCGGGCCGGGTCATTTGGCAAGTATCTCCTCTTATCTTTACAGTCCGTCCATGATTTTCTTCATTGCGGGATAGTCCGGCACATTCGTAACCCGGATAATCTCCCTGGCCACTCCGGGAACGGATCCGCCTCCGGCTTCCGTTATCGTACCGTACCCGCTGGTACGGAAGCCGTGCTTCTCCCAGGCCAGCCTCTGAATTTCTTCATCCAGCAGCGCATCAATCCCGGCAGAGCCGGCTTCATCCAGCGCAATATAGACATGAGTGGACCAGACGGTGGGCGACGGATAGACCATTACGACATCATCTTCCAGAGCGGCATAATCCTCCGGATTCTGCGCGGCAAATTCCAGCAGCTGACTTTCATAACCCGCAATGATGGGCCTTGCGCCGATTCCCATCCTTAAGAACTGACTGAACAGATCCGCGGAGGACGTCTCCATATATCCAAGCACCGCAAAGATCGTCTGCAGATCCGGAAGGACCTTCTCCGCGCTTTCCTCATCCACCGTATTGCCGCCGTTCAGCACATTGGCAAGAAGAGCCGCAAACATATTGCCGGAGTTGGATTTCACCGGATCCGTCGTATCCACGGTAACGCTGCCGTACAGCTCGCTCAGTCCGATATCGGCCCACTGTGTTCCCGAAAGCAGCATATCAGTCAGCTTCTCCATATCCGCGTAGTATACCCCTTCCTGTTCTGTTATAACCCCCGCCTTTGTTAACGCGTCCAGAACCTCCCGGTATGTATACAGAACAATCGGCGTATTGAAGATAATTTCGCTTCGGGCGGGCTGCCCATGGCAGTCCTGATAATAGGACAGGGCCGTCTGGCTGGACGGGAACAGATAGTCCATTCCTGTCTGATCCGCCGTTACCATATCAAGGGAGCCCGCCTTGGAATAGGTGAATTCCAGATGATATTCCTCCTTCAGGATGGCGAGGATCTCCTCATCCTCGAACAGCCCTGTTTTCTCCCCTCCCAGATAGCCGGACAGTTCCTCGGTTCTGTCCTGCAGTGTATACAGATAGTACCCGCCTGCGGCAAGAATCACCGCCGCAAGCAGAATCAGCCCCGCAAGCTTTGACCTCATGAATTCTCCTCCATTTTCATCATACTTTCAATGGTCCGGATCTCTACATCCATATCCAGAATCTCGCTGCTCATAATCCTCGCAAACTGCTGTTCAAATGCCTTGTTAAGCGCCGCGGTTGCTTTCTTCACATCTTCCTTCAGCTTCTGTATCTCCGGAGTATTAAGCCCCGAATTCTGGAGCTCAACATAGCGGGCCAGCAGGGAAGATGCCGTGTCCTGATAGTAATCAATGAACCTCCTTGCCACATCGATTCTGTCCGGGTGCTTCTCCAGATATGCAAGGATCCCCGCCGCCGTCCTGTGGAGCCGCACGGAGCCCTCCTTAATTTCTCTATCCTCAATCTGTTCCATGGAACGGCTGATTGCTTCCAAATCCTCTCTCGCTTCCTTCAGCCGCGCTCCCGGATCCTCCCGCATATCGGCAGAAGGAGGAACCGGCCTTCGTTTCGGCGCGCCAAGCAGATAGACTGCTTCGAACATACCAAGCGCCAGAAGGACGCACACAATCAGGTTCCAGTGCAGCCCAAAGAACAGAGCCAGGAAGAACACCGCCGACAGAACTCCCGCACGAATTCCTCTCATATTGCCGCCTTTCATCAGTTATATCCTTTTACGCTGCGGAACGCCCCAATCAGATCCTCTCTGCCGTCGAATACTCTCGCGTTGGTCAGCTGCGCCAGTCCCTGAAGCTGAACCTCCTCCGCGTCTCCGAACATAATGGAGAAGACCGGGATATCCAGTCCCGCTTCCCGGTGAACCGCCTCAAAATCCGTATACGTTCCGGCTCCGTTTGACTGTCCGTCCGTCATCATGATAATTGCAGGCGAATACCCGCTGATATCATAATTCTCCTTCAGAATCCGCAGTGCCTCTTCGGCCGCAGCGTACATATCCGTACCTCCTCCGCATTCCTCTTCCCGGATCTGGTCATACAGACTCTGAAGGCTCTCCGGCGAAGCATCCGCCGCCTCATAGACATGGTTGACCGTATCACTGAACGTGATGACAAGATTCACCTCGCCTTCGGTTGCCTGCAGGAGATTCTCACGGGCATTCTCCTGAATCAGAATCTGCCCCATGGCCTCAACCAGCTGCTCTCTTCCTTCCCCCGCCATGCTTCCGGAATAATCCAGACAGTAAATATTCAGCGACGGCTTCTTGAATTCTGTCTGATACAGGTTCAGGGCCTCAAGCAGAATCTCCGCCGAAGGCATGGTAATCGGAGAAAGAACCTTCTGCGTGTCAATTCCCCAGTCGCTTCGGAAGATATCGGTGTTGTCTTCGCTCACTCCTTCATAGCCGGTTCTGCGTCCCGTTCTCTGAATCTCATCCTGCGCCTCATCTGACAGAAGATATTCCTGTACCGCAAGAAACGCCTCTTCCTTTGCCGCGCTGCCATGATCCACATAGGCAAGCGGCGAATCTGCAATGCTCAGGCCGTCATAAGGATATACCACATACAGGGGCTCCTCTCCCCGTTCCTCAATCTCCTGATTCGCGCTGATAATCAGACATTCATAATTGACCATTGCGTCATAGTCTCCGTTCAGGAACATATCCTTCAGCCAGTCCGAGCTGCCTGAGCTTCGGTCGATTCCAGACAGCAGCTCCCGGATCTCCTGTTTCAGCGCCTCCTGCTCCAGATCCTCTGTTGTCAGCGCATCCTGCTTTCCCGACAGCGCGTATAAGAATCCGATATAAGCACTCGCGCCGGAATTCGACTGTGTCGCGCTGGTCATACAGAATGACATGCTTTTGTCCTGAATTGCCGCAAGGATATCCTGAACCGATACCTCACCGGATGTGAAACCAAGCTCTTCTGCCAGGCTCATTCGAATCCCGAATACCACCGGCGTCAGGGAGACAGACTGGGAATGCTTCGTAATATGCCCGGTATCCCCCATCGAAATCCACAGACTGCTGGCGGGCCATACCGCGTCATACTCCTGCGCCCCCTGCTGCAGCTCTCTCATAATATCCACAGACCCCTGGTAGGTGATCTCAAGATTCACCCGGGTCTCTTCGGCACATTCCTGCAGAATATGCTCAAGCTCCTGATTCTCGCTTCCTGACAGAATCCGGATGGTTTCAGTGGCACCCGCGACCGTATAGCTTCCGTCTCCCTCCTCTGCCCCTCCCCCTGAACATGCTGTCAGCGCTATGCATGCCAGCAGGGCGACAGAAATAATTATTTTCTTCCATTTACTAACAATGATTGAC
>CALWGS010000189.1 GCA_944380155.1 uncultured Lachnospiraceae bacterium | reverse complement strand
ATCTCACCGTTCTGCGGATTCATCACAATCAGACTGACGCGGTTCGCGTTCTTGGCCTTCAAAACCTTCTCGGCCGCCTGCTCGGCATAGCTTTGAATATTGAGATCCAGGCTCGTATACAGATCCCGTCCCGGCACGGGCTCGATGCGGTTCTCTGCCGCATTCTCAATCTCCGCTCCGTGCGCGGTCGCCAGAGTCAGGATCATGCCGTCCGTTCCCATCAGGTACTCGTCATACTCCACCTCCAGCCCGATAATCCCCTGATTATCGCTTCCCGTGAACCCAATCACCCTCGAAGCCAGGGAATCATACGGATAATATCGTCTGTAATCCTCGTCAATCATCACGCCGTCCAGCCCCAGATCCCGAATCTCATCCGCCGTCTCCTTGGGCACATTGGACTGGATCCTCTCAATTGAGGACACCTTCTCCACCCGCGCCCTCACCCGTTCCTCACTCAGGCCGAGCTTATCGGAGAGCACCCGGATCACCTCCTCCGGATCCGTAATCTGCGCATGAATCACAGAGATTGTACTGACCGGCACATTCGACGCCAGCACCACTCCATTCCTGTCATAGATCATTCCCCTCTTTGCCTTAATCGCTCTCTCCCTCTCATGAAGCTCCTCTGCCCTGGCCGCGTATTCCTCTGACTTGATCACCATCAGCCACACCAGCCTTCCAACCAGCACAACACAGGCCATCAGCAGAGCCACGGCAACCGCAAGCAGCTTCCTGCGGTTATATGTCCTGTTCTTTAACAACGGATCTACCCTTCCCGGTTATTTATTATACAGTCTATTGGGGAAGGCCTCCTCTTATGCCGCTCACTCTCCGGACAAATCCTATTCGAACGAATCCTATTCGAACGAATCCTATTCGAACGAATCCCATTCGAACGAATCCTATTCTGACGAATCGGATTCGTCTGAATCGTTCCCTCCGGTGTCCTCCTCGCCCGAGTCCGGCTCTGCCAGACCCGTTCCATCCGACGGCATTCCGTCCGGTATGGCGTCAGGATAGGACTCATCCTGCAACGGATCATAGACAATCGGCTCTCCGTCCTCTCCGGTCAAGGGAGCCTCCGTCGTATCCTGCGTATCCTCTCCGTCCGTTTCCCCGTCCTCCGTATCGAAGGTCAGGCCGTTCCCTACCATTCCTCTGTCATACTCGATCTCCCCGTCCGGATAAATCGAAAGGAAAGGCAGAATATCCTCAAGAATCTGCGACGCGAAGGTAGTCGCAATCGTAGAGGAGGCTTCCGTCTCCACATTCTGTGCCTCATCAATGACCACATAGATCACGACTTGGGGATCATCCGCCGGTACGCATCCTAAGAAGGATACCACATAATGCTTATCCTCTCTTGGCTGCTTCTGCGCCGTTCCGGTCTTGCCTCCGACCAGATAGCCTTCCACGCCGGCCGCCCGGGCCGTTCCTTCCGCGACTGTCATATACATGGCTTCCTTAATGAACTCCGACGTCGCCTCCGAGACCGTCTCTCTGACCAGCACAGGCTCCTTCTCCTCGATGGTCGCCCCGTTATCATCCAGAATCTCCTTCACAACCCGCGGTTCATAATAATAGCCGCCGTTCACCAAAGAAGAGAACGCCGCCGCCATCTGCACCATGGTCACGTTGAAGTTCTGCCCGAAGCTGTTGGTTGCAAGATCGGTCACCCCCATGGTATCCGGATCCTTGAGCAATCCGTTCTCCTCTCCCGGAAGATCGATCCCCGTCTCGCTTCCAAGGCCGAACAGCCTCTGGTAATCCGCGAACAGAGAATATCCGATCCGGTTCCCGATCTCCATCAGCGCGTCATTGCAGGACTTCATCAGGGACTGCGTCAGATCCAGATAACCGTGCCCGCTCCTGTTATTACAGCTGATCCGGTACCCGCCGATGTATTCATATCCGTCACAGGCGAACAGCTCCGTCATCGTCACCAGATCCTCCTCCAGAGCCGCCGCAATTGTCATCGGCTTCCAGGTGGATCCCGGCTCATACACCGCGCTGATACAGAAGTTGCGCCAGATCTTGTTCCACTCCTCGAACAGCGTATCCGAATCCATCGCGTCAATCTCTTCCTGGGTATAGAGCGAAGTCAGATCTCTTGGATTATTCAGATCATAGCTCTGATTCACTCCCATCGCCAGAATATCCCCGTTATTCGGATCCATAATCAGAACCCCCGCGTTCTTTGCTCCGATGGTCTCATAGAAGGATTCCAGATGCTTCTGAACCAGATGCTGAATATTGGCGTCAATGGTCGAGACCAGCGTATAACCGTTCACTGCAGGCTTCACAATCCGGTTCAGATTCAGCTCCGCGTCATAATATCCGTACTCTCTTCCGTTCGTCCCGTTCAAAAGATCATTATAATACTGCTCAATCCCGCCGGTTCCCACATTGCCCGATGAGGTGAACCCAATCACATGCGCCGCCAGATCCCCGTACGGATAATTCCTGACATACTCCTCTTCGAACCAGACTCCGACGATATCGCTGTTCTCATCCATGACCTCCGTCTCGAACGAATTCACAATATCATACTCCAGATGTCTCCTCAGAACAATATACTGGCTCTCCGGCCGGTCCGTCAAAGCCTGATCGATCTCAGACCGATCAATCCCGAAATGGCTGCTGACCGCATCGCGGATCAGATATTGATTTGTAATCTCTTCCTTCCCCTCCGCAATATCCTCCTGAGCCTGCTCGGCCAGCTCCTCCTCCTGTTCGAGAATCAGCCTCGCGTCCAGAATCAGATTATACATCAGATCACTGCTCGCAAGCACCGTCCCGTTGCGATCCGTAATCGTCCCTCTCTTATAGGGTACGACCGAGCTGGTATAGCTCTGCTGGGAGAGAACCCGCCTCTCATACCGCTCTCCATCCATTCGATTGATATAAGTAAGCCTTCCAATCAGGCCCGCCGCGGCAAGCAGAACAATGATGAACACCGTCATCAGCTTATTCTGCATATACCCTCTGAACCGCTTCGTCTTCTTTCTGCGATGTCTTCTTACCGCCATATGAAACCCTTCCTTACTGTGCTGATAACAAAAAAGGGTCCTGCCTCAGAGCGTGTCCATGATTCGGACACGCTCCGGCGGAACCCACCCACGTACTTCTATGTGCAGCCTCACTTCAATATATCATCCAGGATCGATTCGCTCTCCGCCGCCGGAATGTCCTCATACTGTCTGACATAACCGGATTCCGGTGCCTCATATTGAATTACTGTATTCTCATTCGGATATACCATGCCAAGCTCCCCGACCGCCACGGAATAGATATAATCCAAGTCCAGGGCCTCGTTAATGCTCGCGAGCATGGCGTCATTCTTCTTCTGCGTCTCCGACAGCTGATTCTCCAGAGACCGAATCTCTCTCTCCATCAGCGTAATGTCGGCCTGGGCCTCCAGATAACTGATGCAGGTATACAGCGTCAGGGCGATCACTCCAATCAAAAAGAGCAGCGACATAAGGTTCAGCGCCGGAACCCTCTTAGCCTTCTTAACCGAACGCCTTCTCTGACGTCTCTCCCGTTCCGGAACCTCCCCGGAATCCGGCCGCTCATACCCGGGAGCGGGGGCCAGACGCCTCGCGGCACTCCCGTCCGTATAGACCGCTCTCCCATATCTGCGACTTGCTCTGTCATTTCTCTCCATCATTCCACTCCTCCAATCCCGCTCTTTGCGCGCCGCAACGTATCTCTTCTGCTTCCCTATGCCTCTCGAAGATCCGCAGCTTCGCGCTCTTCGCCCGCGGATTCTTCTCCTGCTCCTCTTCGGACGGAATCACGGGCCTGCGGGTGATCACCCTGCCCCTGCTCTTCCTCCCGCATACGCACACCGGAAATGACGGCGGGCAGATACATGGATTCTCATTCCTCCGAAATGCCTCCTTCACGATCCGATCCTCTAACGAGTGAAATGTAATAATACACAGCCTGCCGCCCTCTGCCAGCAGCTCAATCATATCATCCAGAGACTCTTTCAGAACAGTCAGCTCCTGGTTCAACTCAATGCGGATCGCCTGGTAGGTCCTCTTGGCCGGATGCCCGCCCTGCGCCCTGACCCTGGCCGGAATCGCGGCCTTAATCGCCGCCGTCAGCTCGCCGGCCGTCTCAATCGGCTTCTTCTGCCTGGCCAGAACAATCTGCCTGGCAATGCTCTTCGCAAACCTGTCCTCCCCGTAGTCCCTTATAATCCGGTAAAGATCCTGCTCCGCATATCCATTCACAATATCCTTTGCCGTCCTGTCCGCTCTGGTATCCATTCTCATATCCAGCGGCGCGTCCTCATCCCGATAGGTAAACCCCCTCTGCGGCGTATCAAGCTGGTAGGAGGATACCCCCAGATCCAGCACAATCCCGTTCACGCTCTCAATTCCAAGCTCCCAAAGCACCTGCTTCATATTCCGGTAATTCTCCCGGACAATCACCTTCCTGGCGCCGTACGGCTCCAGCCTCTTTCCCGCCGCAAGAATCGCGTCCTCATCCTGATCGATCCCGATCAGCCTGCCGTCCGGGCCGAGCATACTCAAGATCCGTTCGGAATGTCCGCCGCCTCCGAGCGTCCCGTCCACATAGATACCGTCCGGCCTCACAGCCAGCCCCTCCACGGTCTCATTCAGCAGCACGGAAGTATGCGAGAACGGCCTCTCCTGCCTGATGTCTTCCATCCTGCTTCACCTACTTTGTCCTATTCCAAGCTGTATTTCATCATATGATAATTAATTTTATACCACTTTCTTGAAATAATCAATAGGAATTTTTCTTTCCGCCCTTCCTGCGCAGGCGGATCCGAACGCTGATCCAGATCACGGCGGAGATCCCAATCATCGCAAGGGACAGCACCCTTGCGACCGGAATCACGGTTCCCCAGAGATACAGAGAATCCAGCCTCAGCTCCTCCATCCACAGTCTCCCGAGCCCGTATCCCGCCAGATACAAAAGCAGCAGTTCCCCGTGAAACTTCTTATGCTTCGTCCATACCATAATCAAAAGAAACAGGACAAAGTTCCACATCATCTCATATAAGAACACCGGATGCACCTGAATATAGACAACCCCTTCCACCACCTTCTGATGATCCCGAATCTCGCTGATCTTCTGAAAGAGCGGCTGATTATCTGCATACTTCGCCGCCAGATCCGCGAACGCCCCGTAGAAATCCGATGAGACGTCATGAATATTCAGCTGCATCGCGAACAAATTCTCCGTATAGCTTCCAAACGACTCCCGGTTGAAGAAATTGCCGAGCCTTCCGATCACCTGCCCGGCGGCCAGTCCCGCCACGCAGGTATCCGTCAGCTCTCCAAACCGGATCCTGCGCAGCTTCGCGTACAGAGCCGCGGCCAGAAGCGCGGTCAGGATCCCTCCATAGATGGCAAGCCCGCCTGTCCGGATATTCAGAATCAGCATCGGGTCCTCTACGAACTCCTCGAACTCAAACACCACATAGAAGAGCCTGGCTCCAATCACCGAAGAGATAATCGCCAGGAGCGCGAAGTCCAGATACAGCTCTCCGTTCTGCTTCGTGCGCCTGGCCTGAAGCTGCGTCACCATAACGCCCACGATCATGGCGGCCGCAATAATAATCCCATAATACGCGATCGTCAGACCGAATACGGTAAAGTCTCTGGGCACATCCTCAAAAGCAATTCCCAGATTGGGAAACCGAATGCCTCTCTCATAGAGCATTCCAACCACCACCTAATTACACGTTGAATCGGAACAGCACAACATCCCCGTCCTGTACCACATAATCCTTCCCTTCGGATCTGACAAGCCCCTTCTCCTTGGCCGCGTTATAGCTGCCGCACTCCATCAGATGATCATAGCTCACAATCTCGGCACGGATAAAGCCCCGCTCAAAATCAGAGTGAATCTTGCCCGCCGCCTGCGGCGCCTTCGTTCCCGCCTTAATCGTCCAGGCCCTCGTCTCCTTCGGCCCAGCCGTTAAGAAGCTGATCAGTCCCAGAATCCGGTAGCTTGCGCGGATCAGCTTCTCAAGACCCGACTCCGCCAGTCCAAGCTCATCCAAAAACTCCTTCTTCTCCGCATCATCCAGCTCCGCGATCTCCTGCTCAATCTGCGCGCAGATCACAAAGACCTCCGAACCTTCCTTCGCCGCATACTCCCTCACCTGCGAAACTAATTCATTGCTCTCTCCGTCATCCGCAAGCGCGGACTCATCCACATTCGCCGCGTAGATCACCGGCTTGCCGGTCAGCAGATTATACTCTGCCA
>CALWGS010000188.1 GCA_944380155.1 uncultured Lachnospiraceae bacterium | reverse complement strand
CAACAGAAAGGATTGAGATTGTATGGGAAACAGATTATGTAAGTCAAGCATGGATCGAAAGATTTGCGGGGTATGCGGCGGAATTGCGGAGTATCTGCATACGGATTCAACTCTGATCCGCCTGATTTGGGCGTTGGTTACTTTATTCACGGTGGGTACAGGGGTTGTCGCGTATGTGATTGCGGCTCTGATTATGCCGGAGGAATCCTATTGATCCGCGGGTTCCTGTGAAAAAGGGAGAAGAGGCTGTCATCTGACCGGAAGGCCGGGTGGCAGCCTTGTTTTTGGTGCGGCTTTGTTCTATTCTGCGGGAGTCCGGCTCCGGGTTCCGCCGGGAAAAAGAATTCGACTTTTATTTTGCGTGAATTTGAAATTTCGTATAGCCATATTTCTAAAAATATGATAAAGTATAGTTTATCGGGAGCTTTATCTTGGAAGTCTTCCGGCAAGGGCGGCGTGTGCCGTCATACAGGAACGAATACGGAGGAACCTATGGAAAAATTGATTCAACAATTATCTGATGTCTTAAAGCGGGCATTTGAGCAGAAGGGATATGATCCGAAGTACGGAGAGGTTACGCTGTCCAACCGACCGGATCTCTGCCAGTATCAGTGCAACGGCGCGCTTGCGGCGGCGAAGCAGTATAAGAAGGCGCCGATCATGATTGCGAATGATGTGCTGGAGATTGTGAAGGATGCGCCGGTGTTTGCTTCCGTTACGGCGATTATGCCGGGCTTTATCAACATGAACCTGAACAGCCGGTATCTGGCTCAGTATCTTGAGGAGATGGCGGCGGATGAGAGGTGCGGGTGCGAGAAATCGGATCATCCGAAGACGATCGTGCTGGATTACGGCGGTCCGAACGTGGCTAAGCCCCTTCATATCGGACATCTGCGTTCGGCGATTATCGGAGAGAGCCTGAAGCGGATTGCAAGATTCATGGGGCATGAGGTGATCGGGGATGTTCATCTGGGGGACTGGGGGCTTCAGATGGGCCTGATTATTACGGAGCTTAAGAAGAGACAGCCGGATCTGGTGTATTTTGATGAGAATTATACCGGAGAGTATCCGAAAGAGCCGCCCTTTACGATTTCGCAGCTGGAGGAGATCTATCCCGCGGCGAACGCGTACTCGAAGGAACATCCCGAATACAAGGAGGAGGCGAAGGCGGCGACATTCCGGCTTCAGAACGGGGATCGGGGGTATCAGGCACTCTGGAATCATATTATGAATGTGTCGGTCGCGGATCTGAAGAGAAATTACGAGAAGCTGGATGTGAGCTTTGATCTGTGGAAGAAGGAGAGCGATGCTCAGGCCTATATTCCGGATATGGTTGAGTATCTGAAGAGCAATCATTATACCAGGTACAGCGAGGGTGCTCTGGTAGTGGATGTGAAGGAGGAGACGGATACGAAGGAGATCCCTCCCTGTATGATCCTGAAGTCAGATGGGGCGACACTCTATAATACGACGGATCTTGCCACAATGGTAGAGCGGATGAAGCTGTTTTCGCCTGATGAGATTACCTATGTGGTAGATAAGAGACAGGAGCTGTATTTTGAGCAGGTGTTCCGCTGCGCGAAGAAGACGAAGCTGGTTCCGGAATCGGTGAAGCTGACCTTCCTTGGCTTCGGGACGATGAACGGGAAGGACGGCAGGCCGTTCAAGACAAGGGACGGCGGAGTGATGCGCCTGGAGACGTTAATCGACAGTATCAACGAGGCGGTTTACGATAAGATTATGCAGAACCGCGAGATGGAGGAGGAGAGTGCAAGAAAAACAGCGGCTGTGGTCGGGCTTGCGGCTCTGAAGTACGGCGATCTTTCCAATCAGGCGTCTAAGGATTATATTTTTGATATCGATCGGTTTATTTCCTTTGAGGGCAATACAGGACCTTATATCTTATACACCATTGTGCGCATCAAGTCGATTCTTGCGAAGTATCAGGATATGACGGGGGAGGATCCGGAATCGGCAGGGCTTTCCGTCCGCAGGACGGACGTCCTCGGGACGGACAGAGAGAGGGGAGCGCTTGAGACGGAGCTGATGCTGAAGGCCGCGCGGTTTAACGACGTGATGGAGCAGGCTTACGCGGAGAATGCGCCGCACAAGATCTGCCAGTATATTTACGAGCTTTCGGATGCGTTTAACAGCTTTTATCACGAGAATAAAATCATATCGGAAGAGGATGCCGGGAAGCGGGAGGAGTGGATAGCGCTAATTCTGCTCGTGAAGAGGATTCTTACAATCTGTATTGATCTGCTCGGATTCAAAGCGCCGGATCGCATGTAGGGAAGGGTGCTTTAGATGAACAGGCTTTTGTCGAAACTGGTGATTTACAGGAATATTGATCGGGATAGTATCCTGTTTGGCCTTGCGGATGCGATGGCGGCGTATGATCGGGGAGAGAGAGGGAAAGAGGAGACAACCGCAGCAATTTACTCTCTCATTCACAGGCTTTTGGATGTGGCGACCGAGTATGGATTTGACGGGAATCTCTGGCAGAATTATCTGGCATATCTGCTGGCGACCGTGGAGAATCCGTTCAGCATGACCTGTGAGAAGACCGGGGCGCGGGAAGGGACGGTGAATTCTCTTGCGAAAGGAGATTTTCGGATCTTTCAGGAACTCTTCCACTATGATTTCTCCGGAATTGAGGAGAGGCTTGGGATTGACTGCTTTGAGACCATCACTCATTACAGAGCGGTTGCAAAGAACGGCAAGCACTATAATACAAGCGTGAGCGAGAAGGTCAGGGAGCTTTCGGCGCAGGTTGCTGCGGCGGCGGATGAGGAAGAGATCTTTGCCATTGTGACAGAGTTCTACCGCCGCTACGGAGTGGGGATGTTCGGCCTGAATAAGGCGTTCCGGATTCGGAAGGAGAGCGGGGAGGTCAGGCTGATTCCGATTACCAATACGGATCATGTACTGCTTTCCGATTTGGTCGGCTATGAGATTCAGAAGAAGAAGCTGATAGATAATACCAGGGCATTCGTGGAGGGGCGCAGCGCGAATAACTGCCTGCTGTTCGGAGACAGCGGAACCGGCAAGTCCACGAGTGTGAAGGCGATTTTGAATGAGTATTACCCGATGGGACTTCGAATGATCGAAATATACAAGCATCAGTTCGAGGATTTGTCATCCGTAATCGCCATGGTGAAGAACCGGAACTACCGGTTTATCATCTATATGGATGATCTGTCATTTGAGGAGTTCGAGATTGAATACAAGTATCTTAAGGCGGTCATTGAGGGCGGACTTGAGACGAGACCGGACAACGTTCTGATTTATGCGACATCGAACAGACGGCATCTGATCCGGGAGACCTGGTCGGATCGTTCGGATATGTCGAAGGATGAGCTGCATCGTTCCGATACGATGCAGGAGAAGCTGTCGCTGGTCGCAAGATTCGGAATTACCATTAATTTCTCGGCTCCGGATCAGAAGGAGTTCATGAATATCGTGAGGGAGCTGGCGAAGAAGCATCCGAATATTACACTGACCGAGGATGAGCTGCTAAGGCAGGCAAATATCTGGGAGTTAAGCCACGGAGGATTGTTGGGAAGAACGGCGCAGCAATTTATTACCTACCTGGCGGGGCAGACCGGATCGGGGATGTGAATCGAAGGATTTGGAGGCTTGGGCAATAAACTATAATGATATCGGTATAAGGAGGAATACAATATGGAGGGAAGAACAGAAGATAAGAACCGGAAGGGCAGGAGAAGCAGGTATCGTCTGTTTGGGTATGTATGTGTCATGATACTGCTGTTCGGGCTGCTCGGCACCCGTGCGGCGGCGGCCGTCGGCTTCCGCTATGCCGCGGATACGGGCGGAACGCTTGATGAGGGCGGAGCGGAGGTCTTTTATGAAGGAAGAGTCATTGTCGGCAGCTATGCCAATGTCCGGACCGGTCCGGGAACCTCGGCGGAGATTCTGAATGTGGACGGAGAGAATATCCGGCTTACGAACGGGGATATGGTGATTATTCTGGGTGAAACGACGAATACCAGTAATGAGGTATGGTATCATATCCGATTTACGGTCAACGGGACGCAGGTAGAGGGTTACTGCCGCTCGGATTTCATCACGAGAACGGAGGTAACGATTACGCCGACTCCTACGCCGAGTCCGACTCCGACCCCGGAGCCGGAGACAGAGCCCGCAAGTGAAGGGACTTCCGAGCCGGCACCGACCCAGGCGCCCGAGCAGGATGGTGGCGGCTCTAATCTTACCAAGGTTCTTCTGATTGTGTTTCTGATTCTGTTCGTGCTCGCGGCCGCGTACATTGCTTATTATTTCCTGATCTACAAGAGGCAGAAGGACAATCAGCGCATGAAGCAGAAGCAGGCGGGCGGGACGATCGCGCGCAAGAGGACCCCGGGAGAGAACGGCAGTCCGAATCACACAACCTTAAAGCAGGGCTCCGGCGGGGGACCCGGAAGGACAACGGGACAGCCAAGACCTGCGGGAAGCACGTCAAAACCCGCAGGCACCAGACCGTCGGGCACCCAGAGAAAGCCGTCCGGAACGGTTCCGGCAAGGCCGGGGCAGGGTTCGGCAAAATCCGGAGCTTCCGGCAGCACACGCCCCGCAGGGCAGAGTCCGGCAGGATCCTCACAGAGCAGGCAGGGTTCGGCACCGTCCCGGACCGCGCCGAAGCAGCCCGTCAAGAAGGAGGCGAATGTTTCGCAGGAATCGGCAGATACCACAAGGGATTTGTTCACCCCCGTACCCAGACAGGATTCGTTTGCCACGGATGACAGGACGGCGCTGCGCGAGGAGATCAATCATCTTGAGGCCGGTGATTATGTCATGCATAAGTATCTCGGTATCGGCCAGGTATACGATAATTCCGATGTGAAGCTGATTGAGATCCGGTTCGGCTCGGATATGAGATTCCTGAACAAGGAATCCTGTATTATGAAGAGGATTCTCAGAAAATGCAGGGAGGATGAGCTGTAAAATGGCCCGCCACTCTCCTTTACAAGATGATGACACAGATTTGACACGCTTTTCTCACAATTGTTCTGTATAATGGCAGGGAAGGTGGATACTCCGGATAGTCCGATACAGAATTGATGTCGAGAGGAGAGGTGCAGGAATGCAAAGAGAGAGTGGAGCAGGACGGTTCCTGATGGTGCTGGCCGCCGGCGTTCTGATGGTTGTCGGTGTTATGTGGCTGAGCCAGACCGGGAACGCACAGGAAGAGCCGGTGCCGTATGTCGACGTCCTGGATGCTGAGTAACGGCAGGTTTAAAGTGTTATTATATTGCGGAGAAGCGTGTCAGGGGGACGGGCTTCTCCGCTTTTTCTTTTCCATTTGTCATTGACAAATTGGCATTGACAAAGAAAATAGGAAAACATATAATGAAGGGGACAGTAAATACTGATAATAAAGAATAGAAAGGTTGTGGGCTGCATGGATGCTGGGCCTGGTAATCGGTACGGACAATTTGACAGAGAAATAATGCGGCAGATGCGGGCAGAGTTCAGAGGTGCAGCTTATCATGATTTCGGCTGACGGTGTACCCTGGCTCCTTTGGTCTGCCGGTAATTACAAGATAGGAGGAGCGTGTGTGCCATGTTGGAGATTTTTAAGACATTCGCGGACGGATTCCGTCAGATACGGGAGATTGAGGAGGGATGCTGGATCTCTCTTGTGGATCCGTCGGCAACGGAGCTGCTGGAGATTTCGGAGAAGTGCGGGATCGATATGGATGATTTGCGTGCACCTCTCGATGATGAGGAGCGTTCGAGAATTGAGTTTGACAACGACTATACCCTGATCCTGGTCGATGTCCCGACGACAGAGAAGAGAAATGACAAGGATCGTTATGTTACGATTCCTCTCGGAATTATCATTGCGGATTCGTATTTGATTACAGTATGCCTGGAGGAGACCTCCGTATTGAAGAGCTTTACGGACGGGCGCGTGAGGGATTTTTATACCTATAAAAAGACGCGCTTTATTCTTCAGATTTTGTACCGCAATGCAAGTGTGTATCTGCAATTTCTGCGCATTATCGACAGGAAAAGTGTTGAGGTGGAACAGAAACTCCATATTTCAACTAAGAACAGTGAATTAATTGAACTTTTGGAGCTGGAGAAGAGTCTGGTTTATATTACGACTTCGCTTCGATCAAATGAGGTCGTGCTGGAGAAGATGCTCAAGACGGATAAGATTAAGCAGTATCCGGAGGATGAGGAGCTGCTTGAAGACGTTATTATCGAGAATAAGCAGGCAATCGAGATGGCGAATATATACAGCGGTATCTTAAGCGGAACCATGGATGCCTTTGCTTCCGTCATATCCAATAACCTGAATCAGGTGATGAAGTTCCTTGCGACGGTGACGATTGTGCTTTCCGTGCCGACCATGATCGCGAGCTTTTACGGGATGAATGTGCCGATTCCCGGCGCGAATAATCCGAACGGATTCTGGATTGTATCTGCAGTTGCGTTAATTATTACCGGAATTACTGTGTTTATCTTTAAGAAGAAGGATCTGTTCTGACCGGGAAAGGATGTTGTCGGAACGGGACCCCCGTCTTTTTGGGACGGGGATGAAATTTTCAGTAACAGGCGCTGTGCGCCGGAATCGAGGTCAGATAACAAACATGAATTTTATGAACAGGCTGGAGCGCAGATTTGGCAGATTTGCGATTCCAAATTTGATTCGTTATATCATCGTGCTGTATGTAATCGGCACGGTGATCGATATTGTGAATCCGTCTTTTTATTATCAATGGCTGATGCTGGATCTCGGAAGGGTGCTGGATGGGCAGATATGGAGGCTGATTACCTTCATCATTTATCCGATGGACTCTAACCCGATATTCCTGTTCTTTGAGCTGTATTTGTATTATATGATCGGGACATCGCTTGAGAATGCATGGGGAAGTTTCCGGTTCAATCTGTATTATGTATCAGGTATTTTATTCACTATTATTGCTGCCTTCCTGTTTTATTTTGGGACATGGCTGATCCTTGGGACGCCGGTCAGCGGATACGGCTTTGGTATGGAGTATATTAACCGGTCAATGTTTTTCGCGTTTGCCGCACTGTATCCGAATATTCAGTTCCTGCTGTTTTTTATGATTCCGGTAAAGGTAAAGTATCTGGGATATCTCTACGGCGGGCTTTTAATTCTTCAGGTGATCCTTGGATTTGTCGAGAACGGCATGATCTGGGGCAGCTTACAGATGCTGGTGATCCTGGCGTCCTTTGCTAACTTCTTATGGTTCTTCCTGTCTACGAGGAATTACAGGAGAATTTCGCCGGGTGAGTTCCGCAGGCGCGCCGCGTATCGCAAGCAGATCCGGAACGCCAGGCATACCGGAAACGTGGTACAGTTTAACGGGAAGAAGACAGAGGCAAGGCACCGCTGTGCGGTGTGCGGGAGGACAGAGTTTGATGATGACAAACTGGAGTTCAGATTCTGTTCCAAATGTGACGGGAATTATGAATATTGTATGGATCATCTCTTTACGCACGAGCATGTCCATAAAAAAGAAAATCAATAAGGAGTCTGTATGGTGCCATGGATAAGAATCTGAAAGTATTGAACCGGGAAATCAGGGAAGGAAAGGATTTGGAGGTGAACCTTCCGAGATTTTTGAATCTGGCGGCGGGGGTGTACTGCCGGTATGCCATGCTTGAGCTTGCTATGCGGTATCCGGCTTATTTTGAATCCATTCGGGATCGGGAGATTACGCCCGGGGAGGAGGATTGGGAGCTGATCGATGCTCTGAATGCTTTGATTCGTGAGAATATGCTCGGAGAGTTTGACGGGAAGAAGGCTGAGACTGCCATCCTTGCCGTGGATGCGATCCGGAAGAAGGCCGTGAGGCGCATGTCGGTTCTGACGGCTTATACAGACAGGCTGTCTTTGAAGGAGTATGTGCTGAATCGTCTGGAGTACTGCTACAAGGAGATCCCGGAGTATGAGGAGGATGACGATGCCGCGAGGGAGATTTTGCGCATCATCTTTGAGAATAATGATAATGCGGTTGTGAATGAGAAGATTCGTATGATGCTTTCCCAGCTCCCGGTCCGTATGACCCGGGCGAAGTTTTTCGAATATGTGGAGAACAGTTTTCAGAATTATGTCGGACAGGAGCGGGATTCCGTTGATTATTATCTGTATATGCTGCGTTCGGCGGCAGGGCTCTATGAGCCGGAAGGGTTCGATGAGGAGTATTCGAACCTGAAGGACCTGATTGGCCGGCTGGAGCAGAAGAATTACTCCAATCTGACGGAGGAGGACTATGCGGAGTGCAGCGAGCTGGCGCAGGAGGGAACAAATTTCCTGAATAACACGGCGGATGTCTATTTCGGAATGCAGGAGCTGATCAACAGTCTGTATGCGGCGCTGCTGCTGAATCCTTATGTGTACGCGGCAGAGAAGGAGGAGACCGGGGATGAGGAGCGGGTTGTCACCGCTGTGAATGAGGCATTCCGAATGTGGCGGGAAGAAGGCGGATATGCCGAAGAGTTTCGCGACTGGCAGGAGCAGGACGGAGAACAGGAGGGCCCGGCGAATCCGGATCCCCTTCAGAAGAGGATTGCACAGAGTCTGCTGCGTTTGGAGGGACGAATGGAAACGCTTCTGATGGAGATCCCCTACTATGAATCTTTGCTCGAGGTGGTAGAGAACTCTTACCGTCGGCTTCTCGAACCGATGATGCTTGATAAGCTGTACGGACGGATCCTGATGGCACAGAGGCTGCTGGCGAACAGTACCTTTGCCGATATTGATGGGCAGAAGAATACGGAGACTGTCGGACAGGAGGAGATAGCCAGGATCGCGAAGGAGTTTCTTGGTGAGATTTCCGGGGTTCTTTCTTCCGGAGATCGGTATCAGAACCGCGCCATGATTGCCGCAGTGCTCAAGGAGCTTCCGGTCTTCTTTTCTTCCAGAAGCGATGTGATGAATTATGTCAGGGGCGCTTTGGCCGGGTGCCGCAATATGCCGGAGAAGGCCGCGAGTCTGGAACTGCTTAAGGAATTGTTCGGCGAGTTCGCGCAATAATTGAGGTGATATAATGATTCATTGGAATGAAACGATGTATTTTGGCGATAATGTGAAGAAGGAGCACAGGCGGGTTATGCGTCGGATTGAGCGCGGGAAGCTGACTGAGGATATTTTCTGCATCACATTTGCTTCCAATGATGAAAATCTGTTCGATATTATAGAGGCGAAAGAGCTCTTATTCCCTTATTACAGAACAAAGGACATACATATTGTCGGACTGGCGAAGGGGAAGGGAGAGGCATGTCTGCTGGTAAGGGATATGATTGACGAAATCTACCGGGAAACGGGCGGTTTCAAGGTGCGGGAGTATTTTGGAGCCTGAAGGGAGAGGCTGGGGAGACGGGAAGAAGGTGAACGGGAATTCAGTTACTTGGTATCATATGGTTTATTCTGCGGCTGCTCTTGCTGCTGCTTGCAGGGGTTCTTGCTCTGCTGCTTGTGATTCTCCTGATTGTCCTGCTCGTTCCCGTCCGGTATCAGGCTGTCATCCGGAGACGGGAAGAGTGGTACGTGAGGGCGGATGTGACCTGGCTTTGCAGACTGCTTCGGATTCGCGTCCAATATGATAAGGAGCTGTCGGTTCGGGCAGGGGCTCTCTTTTTCCTGCTGTATTCTACGGATGAGAAGTGGAAGCGCAGAAGGGAAGAGAAGCGGAAGCGGGCCGGGCAGAAGAAGGCCGCCCGGGCAGAGCGGCGGGCTGAGAAGCCCGGGAAAACACAGGACCGTTCGCGGGAGGCGGATGCGTCGGCGCAGGAGGAGAATAAGGGAACAGAGGGACCGGTACAGGATTCGGATATTCCGGTGAGGGAAGAGAATGAGAAGAAGGCGCAGGAGGCGGATAATCCGGTACGGGAAGAAAGCGGGGAGGCCGGGAAGACAGACACGCAGGAGTCTGAGGCGGGAGATCAGCCGGAGGACGGATGGAAGGAGAGGAACGGGGCAGACGAAGACGCCGGGACTCCGCTGCCGAAAGTCCGTATGGCGCCGTGGACACGTTTTGTGCGGTCAATGAAGCGTTTCCTGGAGACCGCAGGGAATGTGCTTCGCACGATTGCCGCGGCCCTGAAGAAGGGAAGGGACGGCATTCGGAGCCTGTACGGGAAGCTTCTTCTGGTTAAGGGCTTTCTTGAGGAAACATCCCACCGGGAGGCCTTCTCGCTGCTTCTGAGAACGGGAAAGAAGTTCCTTGGGCATATTTTTCCGACCAGAATCCGCGGGACTTTGGAATTCGGGACGGGAGACCCCTGTTCAACCGGCCAGGTGCTTGGAGTTTTGTCCGTTCTTTACGCGAAGACGGGCGGCGGCTTTACGGTGATCCCGGATTTTGAGGAAACAAGGTATGAAGGAGAGATTTTCCTCCGGGGCCGAATAAGGGGCGCATCCCTGCTTATACTAGTGATTAGGCTGATCACAGATCCGAATCTGAAGCAGATGCTTCGAGATGCGAAGCGGCTTCGCGGTGCTCTGTAGAATGGGCCTGCGGAAAGCGGCCGGAATGCGGCAGAGAAGAGAAGGCATGATTGAAATAAGGGCGTGTGTCTGCGCTGCGGCCACGGACCCGGTTATGAGACGGCAGCGCAGAAATGAGGAGAACCATGGCGGACAATACATTTAACGGAACAGTGGAATCTTTATTCAAAGGGATGGACAGCTTCTTAACCACGAAGACCGTAGTGGGCGACGCGGTCAGATTTGACGACGGCACGATTGTGCTCCCGTTAGTGGATGTAAGCTTCGGAGTGGGAGCAGGCGCGTTCAGCGGCAACGGAAAGAATAACGCGGGCGGCGGAATGGGCGGGAAGATCACGCCGAGCTCCGTGCTGGTCATTCAGAACGGACATACCAGGCTGGTCAATGTCAGAAATCAGGATATTATGACCAAGATCCTTGACATGGTTCCCGATGTGATTGATAAATTCACCGGGAAGAAGGATCCGGCACAGGAGGAGCTCCAGGAAAAGGTTGATCAGGTACTGAAGACGGAGAACAAACAGGAAGAGGAAGCGGCAAAAGATTCAAAGAATAATGAGAAATGAAATTTTCTCAGAATGAAAAAATAATGCTTGCAATATCAGAGGCTTTCTGGTAGAATAAGTTTGTTTGCAGGCCGCAGGCCGAAATTTGCGATTTAAGGAGGTGCTTTTCATGGCCAGATGTGCTATTTGCGATAAAGGGGCTCATTTCGGTAAGGCAGTGAGTATTACCAGAAGTAACGTGTCCGGCAGGTCCAACAAGATGTGGAAGCCGAATGTGAAGTCTGTCCGCGTTAAGGTGAACGGCGGAACACAGAGGATGTATGTGTGTACTTCCTGTCTGAGATCCGGCAAGGTTGAGCGCGCGTAATGGAAGGATACGGGGTATCCTCTTGGGAAGTGGGTGTCAGGAAGAACTGGCACCCATTTTGTTTTGCGGGGGGATTCTTCCGGAAGGTTACGGGGAGCAGAACAGATTATAGCCCAGCAGCAGACAGAGAATAATGATGCAGACAGCCAGAAGGCCGTTGGTAACGAAAAGCATAATCGTCATGCCGATTGCAACCCAGAATAATATAAAGCCGAGCATCCGTTTCATGGGAATTCCTTTCGGTATGTCAGGTTCTATGTTTAATATATGCAGGAAATTTGGTTTGAGTCGAAAAAATGATTTCTTTTTTCCGAAAAACAGGGTATAATGAAGAGGAACGAAGCTGCATGGGAGACTGCTTCCGCGGCATAGAATAACAGAATTGGAGGGTTTGCTATGAATGGATATATGAACACGAGCATGGGTGAGATCACGGTCGATAAAGATGTCATCGCGCAATATGCCGGTTCCTCGGCGGTTGAGTGTTTTGGCGTTGTCGGAATGGCTTCCATCAGTGTGAAGGACGGGTTTGCCAAACTCTTAAGAAAGGAGCGCTTAAGCAATGGTGTGAATGTCACGGTTGAGAACAATCAGATTCTGATTGATCTTCATATCATTGTTTCTTACGGGGTGAGTATTTCCGCGGTCGCGGATAATCTGATTGCCAATGTGAAATATAAGGTCGAAGAATTTGCCGGGCTTGAGGTTGCGAAGATTAATATTTACGTGGAAGGCGTCAGAGTAATTGATTAAGCCAGAGATCATAGTTTAAGGAGGAACAGACCAGTGACAGTGAACCAGATTGATGCGAAGCTTCTGCGCAATATGTTTTTGGCGGGTGCGAAGAGCATTGAGGCGAAGAAAGAATATATTAATGAACTGAATGTATTTCCGGTGCCGGACGGCGATACCGGTACGAATATGACGTTGACCATTATGTCGGCCGCCAGGGAAGTGAACGCGATGGAGGAACCGACAATCGCCGGTCTTGCGAAGGCGATTTCCGGCGGATCCTTACGCGGGGCGAGGGGGAATTCCGGCGTAATCCTCTCCCAGCTGTTCCGCGGGTTTACCAAGGAGATCAAGGAGCATGACGCAATTGATGTCACCGTCATGGCGAATGCATTTCAGAAGGCTGTGGAGACGGCATATAAGGCAGTGATGAAACCGAAGGAGGGAACGATTCTTACGGTTGCCAGAGGGGGCGCGGAGAAGGCTGCGCAGCTGGTTTCGCAGACCGATGATTTAGTATATTTTGGCGCTGAGGTTCTTAAGTATATGGAAGAGGTGCTGGAGCATACGCCCGATCTTCTTCCGGTCTTAAAGGAAGCGGGAGTAGTGGATTCCGGCGGACGGGGTCTTCTTGAAATTATGAAGGGCGCTTATGACGCGATGCTCGGCAGAGAGGTCTCGTTTGAGCCGGAGGCGGAGCCGGTCAGAGCTTCCGGGGACGGCGCGGCGATGACGAACCGGGATGAGATTTCAACGGCAGATATTAAGTTCGGGTATTGTACCGAGTTCATTATCATGCTTGAGAAGGAATATACCATGGATACGGAAGCCGAATTCAAGGCTTATCTGGAATCGATCGGGGATTCGATTGTGGTTGTATCGGACGATGACATTGTCAAGGTTCATGTACATACCAATGATCCCGGACTTGCCATTCAGAAAGCTTTAACCTATGGTTCCCTCACGAAGATGAAGATCGACAATATGCGCGAGGAGCATCATGAGCGCGTGATTCTGGACGCTGAGAAGCAGGCCGCGCAGCAGGCGAAGGCTCCCGCTAAGAAGGAGCAGCCCAGAAAGAGTGTCGGATTCGTTGCGGTATCTATTGGTGAGGGCATTAATGAGATCTTTAAGGGACTTGGTGTGGATTATCTGATTGAGGGCGGACAGACGATGAACCCGAGTACGGAGGACATGCTGAATGCGATCGACTCCGTGAACGCGGATACCATCTTTATTCTTCCGAATAATTCGAATATTGTGCTGGCGGCGAATCAGGCGAAGGATCTGACGGAGGACAAGGAGATTATTGTGATTCCGTCCAAGACCGTGCCGCAGGGAATCAGCGCGATTATTAATTATGTGTTCGACAAGCCGGCGGCGGAGAACGAGAAGAATATGATCGAGGGAATGAGTCAGGTCAAGACCGGGCAGGTGACCTATGCGGTTCGGGATACCGCGATTGACGGCAAGGAGATTAAGCAGGGCGATATTATGGGACTGGACGACAAGACCATTCTTGCGGTGGGACATGATATTGCGGATACCGCGTATGAGCTGATTCAGAAGATGATGGAGGAGGATTCCGAGCTGGTCAGCATCTATTACGGGGCCGATACCAGTGAGGAGGACGCGTCGGCGCTTGCGGATCGGATTATGCAGGACTATCCGGACGTGGATGTGGAGGTTCATTTCGGCGGACAGCCCATCTATTATTATGTATTGTCGGTAGAATAATCCGGCGGGAATACAACAGAATCGGATAACAAAGAAGGAGTTCTGCCTTGCAGAGTGAGTCACAGGGCAGAACTTTTAGCATATGCGGAGATGGATTCGGAATGGAATATAAGGATTCAATACGGGCGGTAAAGGGGATCGGCGAGAAGACGGCGGGACTGTTCGCGAAGCTGAATGTCTATACAGCCGGCGAGCTGTGTGAGTATTACCCGAGAGGGTATGATACATGTAAGCTTCCCGTACCCATTGCACAGGCCGCGGAGGGGGAGATGACGGCGATTGAGGGTTCGGTTTTCGGGGTGGTCGAGATCAAAAAGATTCGGAATCTAAATCTCTTAAGCTGTACAATCCGGGACCCGGGCGGGCAGATCCGTCTGACCTGGTTTAACCAGCCTTACCTGAAGCATACGCTAAGGCCGGGAATCCGGTATATTTTTCGCGGCAAGGTGATCCGCAAGGGCGGCCGGCTTGCCATGGATCAGCCGAAGATTTACAGGCAGGAGGAGTATCGGAGGCTGTTAAACCGGATGACGCCGGTGTATCCGCTGACCGAGGGACTGACCAGTCATGCCGTATCAAAGGCGGTGGCGCAGGCTCTTTCAGAGATGGAATTCCCGCCGGATCCGGTGCCGGGACGGATTCGAAGGCAGTACGGGCTGATGGGAAGGGAGGCCGCCGTACGGGAGATTCATTTTCCCAAATCGGCGGATACGGCCGCGGACGCAAGGAAACGGCTGGTCTTTGACGAGTTCTTTCAGTTCACGGTCCGGTTAAGGCAGCTGAAGGAGGAGAAACAGGGAAAGAAGAGCAGCTTTGTGATGACGGATGACGGAAGTATCGGGCGGTTTGCGGCCGGACTGCCGTATCGTCTGACGAAGGCCCAGGTAAGAGTATGGAATGAGATCCTGGCGGATCTGACGGGAGATTATGTTATGAACCGCCTGATTCAGGGAGATGTCGGCTCCGGGAAGACGATTCTGGCTGTAATGGCGCTTTTTCTGGCCGCAAGGAACGGATATCAGGGCTGTATTATGGTGCCGACGGAGGTCCTGGCGAAGCAGCATTATGAATCCATGACCGCTTTGCTTGCGGGAGAAGGGATTCGGATCCTGCTGCTGACCGGTTCCATGACGGCAGCGGAGAAGAGGAAGGCATATGCGCAGATTGCGGCCCATGAAGCGGATCTGATTGTCGGAACGCATGCGCTGATTCAGGAGAAGGTTGTGTACGATAAGCTTGCGCTTGCGGTAACGGATGAGCAGCACCGGTTTGGCGTGAAGCAGCGGCTGATGCTGTCGATGAAGGGAGAGGATCCGCATGTTTTAGTCATGAGCGCGACTCCGATTCCAAGGACTCTTGCCATGATTCTGTACGGAGACCTGGATATTTCCGTTGTGAACGAGCTTCCGGCCGGAAGGCTTCCGGTGAAGAACTGTGTGGTGGATACCGGTTACCGGCCGCAGGCCTATCGTTTTATTGAGCGTCAGGTACGCCAGGGACATCAGGCCTATATTATCTGTCCGATGGTTGAGGAGAGCGAGATGATCGAGGCGGAGAATGTGATGGATTACACGGAGCGGGTGAAGGAAGCGCTCACGGGACCGGCTGTGGTGGAGTATCTCCATGGGAAGATGCGCCCAAGGGAGAAGAATGAGATTATGGAGCGGTTCGCGTCGGGAGAGATTCAGATTCTGGTCTCGACAACCGTGATCGAGGTCGGTGTGAACGTGCCGAACGCGACGGTGATGATGATTGAGAATGCGGAACGCTTCGGTCTGGCACAGCTTCATCAGCTCAGGGGAAGGGTCGGCAGAGGAGACGCGCAGTCGTACTGTATTATGGTGAGCGGGAACGCGGGGAAGGATACGATGGAAAGACTTTCGATTATGAACCGTTCGAATGACGGTTTCTATATCGCAGGCGAGGATCTGAAGCTGCGGGGGCCCGGGGATTTCTTCGGAATCCGCCAGAGCGGGGAGCTGGAGTTTAAGATGGCTGATATCTACAGTGACGCGGCGATTCTGCAGGATGCCAATGAGGCGGCCGGAAGCCTGTCTTTGGAAGAGAAAGGGGCGCTTGAGGCGTTCTTGAAAAATACGGGGACCGGGGATTTGGGAACGGCTCTGTAGAGGAGGACATATGGCGGGAATTCTATATTTGTGTATCTGCTTGCTGACCGGACATGTACTGCTTCGGCTGTGCTTCCCTGCTTCGCTGCGGGATACGGAGCATTCTTTTTCGGGAGGGCGGATTGAAGGGGGAAGGCATCCGATTCCGGCCTGGTTTGTATGGTTTCCGGCAAGCTTTCTTGCGGGAACGCTTGGCATAACCTGGATGGTTTATCTGATAGCTTATTGCATGAGAGGACTTGAGAATTCATTAAGATTTGCGAATCTGATTGTAATGGGAACGGCGTGTGCGGTTTTTGCAGCCGGATATGGGTTCTGCTTTTTCAGACGCAGAATTGCCTGGAAAGCGCGGGAGAGGCATCCCGTATCCGGCGGGGATCTGGTGTTTTTGTGCCTGGTCAGTGTGCTTGGCCTGTTTTTGATGTGGTACACGTTCTTCGTCTCGGACGGCGTTTTGTATACCGGTTATTCTGTGTACAGCGATTTTTCCCCTCATATCGGACTGATTCAGTCCATTGCGAAAGGGGATCAGTTCCCGACCCGGTATCCCTTCTATGCGGGAGAGGATATCCGGTATCATTTCATGTTCCAGTTCCTTGCGGGCAATCTGGTCAGTCTTGGGCTTCGGATCGACGCGGCGTTCAATCTTCCGAGCCTGTTCGCCTTCCTATCCTGCTGCATGCTGCTGTATGTGCTGGCGGCTAAGATCACCGGGAAGAAGGCAGCGGGGTATCTGGCTGTCTGGCTGTTTTTGTTCCGCAGCTCGGAGGCGCTGTTTGATTTCCTGGCCGGCATCCCTGAGGGGACCGGGATTCTGGAGGCGCTGACGCAGAATACGGAGTTCATTGGGGAGACGCCGAATGAGAGCTGGGGGCTGTGGAATCTGAACGTATATTGCAACCAGCGCCACCTTGCGTTCGGCCTGTGCGGTATTTTGCTTCTGCTGCTTTTATTCCTTCCGGGGCTGTATTCCATGGCGGAACGAAGGAAGCGGGAGAAGAAGGGATGGGCTTCCGGAATCGGCGTATTGTTTCTGACGAAGGAGGCGTGGCTGTGGGCGGATATCCGGCGCGCGGCTGCGGCGGGCGTGCTGCTTGGAAGTCTGGCCTTCTTTAACGGGGCGGCGGTGATTGCGGCGCTTTTGGTGTTATTCGTAGCGGCTCTGTTCTCGGATCACAGGCTGGAGCTTTTGGTGACGGCGGTTATTACGGTTGTGCTTACCCTGCTTCAGACGGTTCTGTTCACGGAAGAATCCGTTGTGCAGGCAGAGTATTATTTCGGATTCATCGCGGCGAACCGGACGCTGTTCGGTGTGCTGGATTATCTGAAGAGCCTGCTTGGTATCCTGCCGGTTGTTGTGATCTTCGCGTGTTTTGCCGGGGATTGCGTGGTTCGAAGGCTTGCCGCTGCCTTTCTTGCTCCGCTGATTTTTGCGTTTACCGTATCGCTGACGCCGGATGTGACGGTCAATCATAAGTATATTATGATCATGGTGATGCTGGCCGGAATTCTGGCGGCGGGGTGCTTGGCTCCCATGCTGAAGGGGCGGACCGCGATCCGATTTGCGGCCGGGGTTCTGATTCTGATGCTGAGCGCGACCGGTCTGTATGATTTGCGCACGATTGTCGTAAAGAACGGGGCGGAGCGTTCCATTCGTCTTTCCCTGACGGATCCGCTGACGGTCTGGATTGAAGAGAACGCGGGAGCGGATGATATATTCCTGACGCCGCAGTATACTCTGAATCGGGTGGTGCTTGGAGGGGCAATGCTTTATAACGGCTGGCCGTATTATGCGTGGTCTGCCGGATATGATACGGATGACAGGGCGGAGCAGGTGAAGCGGATGTATGAGGCGTCCTCCGTGGAGGAGCTGGACGCCTTGGTGAGAGCCAATGAGATTCGGTATGTCATTGTGGATTACGACGCAAGGAACAGCGCGGATTACGCGGTACGGGAGGATGTGATCGCGGCGGCGTATGGAGCGGTCTATCAGGAAGGCGAAGGAATCTACCGGCTCACCGTATATGATACGCAGGCAGTTTTACAATAGAGAAAAGGGGAATGAGATGGATTGCTTATATATTATTATACCGGCTTATAACGAGGAGGCCAACATCGGCAGGGTAATCGAAGACTGGTATCCAGTGATCGAGAAATGCTCAGAGGATTCGCGGCTTGTTATCGTGGATGACGGAAGCAGGGATCATACATACAAGATCTTGTGCAGAGAGGCGACCAACCGTCCGAAGCTGACGGTGCTGACCAAGGAGAATCAGGGGCACGGCGCCACGGTTTTGTACGGGTATCATTACGCGTTAAGAAACCACGCGGATTACATCTTCCAGACCGATTCGGACGGGCAGACGCTTCCCTCGGAATTCGGCGCGTTCTGGAAGCGGAGGAAGCGCTATGCCATGGTGATTGGAAAGCGGATGCACAGACAGGACGGACTGTCGAGAAAATTCGTGACCTCGGTTCTGAAGCTGACCTGCCTGTGCTGCTTTCACGTTCGCTGTACGGATCCGAATACGCCGTACCGTCTGATGAAGGCGGAGGTTCTAAAGGAGTATATCGGACTAATTCCGAAGAATTTTCATCTGTCGAATGTGATGATCTCCGTGATTTATGCAAAGAAAAAGCTCCCTGTCCGCTATCTGCCGATTACCTTCCGGGCAAGGCAGGGCGGGAAGAATTCGATTAATCTGAAGAAGATTGCGAAAATCGGCGTCCGCGCATTCCGGGATTTTATCCGTCTGAATGCATCAATCGGATGACAGGAGGAGAACATGAACAAAGGAAGAGTAAGAGAGAAGGACGCTCTTTTGCGGATTCTGCCGTGGGCAGCGGGCTTTGCGGCGGCTGGCTTTTGCGGCGGATTCCTTCTAAGGGCGGATTTCTTCGTGTTTCTGCGGTTCTACGCAGTGGTGTTTGTCATCGGCCTTTCCGCATTTTTGCTGCTTGCGCGGCTGTTTGAAGGGTTTTCGGACGGCGGCTGGCTGTTTGCCAAGGCAATCGGCCTTGGACTTTGCGGCTGGGTGACCTGGCTGCTATCCTCCGTGCGGATTCTGCCGTTTCGGATGTTCGGCTGTCTTGCTGGGATTGCGGCGGTGTTGGTTTTGGGAGCGGCAGTGTGCATCCGGAAGCATCGGATGGGAGCGAGGCTTTCACTGCCATGGGGCAGGATGCTTGCCTCTGAGCTGATATTCCTTGCCTTCTTCCTTCTTTGGTCCTATCTGAGGGGATTTAATCCCGCGGCAAGCGGAACGGAGAAGTTCATGGATTACGGCTTTATGACGGCGATTTTACGAAGTGAGTATATGCCCGCGGCGGATCTGTGGTATTCAGGCGGAACGCTGAATTATTATTACGTCGGGCAGTTCTTCGCGGCCTATCTGACCAGGCTGTCCGGGGTGACGGCGGGACAGGGGTATAATCTGATGATGGCTCTGATTGCCGCGTGCGGGTTTGCGCTGCCGTATTCTCTGGGCTGTACCGTAATGAAGACCGCGCTTGCAAAGACGGGCAGGAACGCGAAGACGGCGGGGCGGCTCTCCGTCCTGGCGGGCGTCCTGTCCGGGGCGGCGGTTTCGCTGTGCGGGAATCTGCATTATCCGATTTATAAGTGGATTGTGCCGGGGATCCGGTCCCTGCTGGGCCTTGAGACGGACAGCTACTGGTTCCCGGACGCGACCCGGTACATCGGCTATAATTCGGATACCCATGATAAGACGATTCATGAGTTTCCGCTGTATTCTTATGTGTTAAGCGATCTGCATGCGCATGTGATTAATACCATATTTGTGCTTGCGCTGCTTGGGGTGCTGTTTGCCTGGCTGTTGTACCGCGGGAAGATGGCAAAACAGCAGGAGGGAACCCGGTTTTCCTGGGTGAGGGAAGCATTTCACCCTGGAATTTTGCTTGCGGGATTCTTCATCGGGCTGTTCCATATGACAAATTACTGGGACTTTCCGATTTATTTTGTTGTGACGGGAGCGGTGATTCTGTTCTCCAATGCCAGATTGACGGGATTTTCGGGAAATACGCTCAAGCTGACGGCTCTGCATGCGCTGGTGGTGACGGGAATCGGAGAGCTGACGGCCCTGCCTTTTACTCTGAACTTCGATACGATCACGACAGAAATCGGGATTGCGCCGAATCACACCCCCCTGTATCAGCTTCTGGTTCTCTGGGGGCTGCCGTTTTTGGCGATCGGCGCGCTGCTCATCTTCCTGGTGCGGGATTGCTTCCTGCAGGAGAAGAGAAAAAAGAGCGCGGCGGCAGGGGGAAGAAAGAAGAAGGGGGCGGAACCGCCCGCACAGGAGAAGAAGCGCTGCAGGCTGTTTCGATTCATCGGAAGTCTCGAGACAGCGGATCTGTTTATTTTAACAATCGGGCTGTGCGCGGCGGGATTGATTCTGATCCCGGAGCTTGTGTATGTGAAGGATATCTATACGGGGGATTACCTGCGGGCCAACACGATGTTCAAGCTGACTTATCAGGCTTTTATCCTGTTTGGAATCTCCATGGGATATATCATTGTGAAGTATCTGCGCCGCGAAGAGGGGAAGGCGCACAGGATTGTTGCCGGGATCTGCCTGGTGCTTCTTGTGTGGACAGGGGGATATTTCGGAGAATCGGTCGGATCCTGGTACGGCAATGTGTGGGACCCTTCCGGTTATCAGACGCTTGAGGCAAGCTGCTATCTGGAGGAGCGGATGGCGGATGACGCGGTGCTGATTGACTGGCTGAATGAGAACGTGGAAGGAATCGAGGTCATTCTGGAGGCTGACGGAGACAGTTATACAGATTACGGTAGAATCTCCGTGAACACCGGCCTTCCCACGGTCCTTGGCTGGTATGTGCATGAATGGCTCTGGCGCGGGGATACCGAAAGCCTGAATGTCAGAAGGCAGGACATTCAGACGATTTATACATCACAGGATGCAGATGAGGTCCGGGCACTGGTGGAAGAATATGAGATTGCCTATATTGTGGCGGGCCAGCTGGAGGCGGATCGGTACGGCACAGTGAATCATGAGCTGCTGCAGAGCCTTGGGGAGATCGTGGCATCTTCCGGCACAAGCTATCTGATCGCAATCGAATAGTGATCAATAGAAAAAACAGGAAATATAAATGATTATTTCCAGTGTATTCTGCCGCGGAGTCCATATAATATCATTGCGGCAAGGAAGAAACAATTCCAGCCGCAAATCATAAGTATGGAGGAGTAAAATATGGCAAGAGGAAGAAATAGTGTAGAGGTGCCGGAAGCAAGAGAAGCGATGGATCGGTTTAAGATGGAGGTTGCGTCCGAACTGGGAGTTCCGCTTTCGGACGGGTATAACGGCAACCTGACTTCCTACCAGAACGGCAGCGTAGGCGGCTATATGGTGAAGAAGATGATCGAGGAACAGGAAAGAAGAATGGCATCCGGAAAATAGCTATGCGTCCGGATTCACGGGAGTAACAGCCTGAAGGTGCGGAGTCATTGCACGGTCCGGGAGGCGTTTTGCCATCGTCTGAAGACGAGGGCAGGACGCCTCCCCTTTTTGCGGTGCGGTTTCGTGGATGCGGTTTTCGATCCGTATCAATTTTCCTTCTGAAAGGTGTTGAAATCTCAGGATAAATAGGCTAAACTAATCTTGTGAATTTGGGGCAGGAAAATGATCCTGCCTGATGACAGGAGAGATGCATATGAGAGTGATTGCGGGAAAGGCACGAAGCATTCCGCTTAAGACTCCCGAGGGGCTTGGGACAAGGCCTACTACGGATCGAATCAAAGAGACGTTGTTCAACATGATTCAACCTCTGCTTCTTGATGCACGGTTCCTGGATTTGTTCGCCGGCAGCGGAGCGATTGCGATCGAGGCCCTGAGCAGGGGAGCTGCCACGGCGGTGCTGGTGGAGAGGAATCCAAAGACGGTACAATATATAAGGGATAATCTGAAAAAGACCAGGCTGGAAGAAGGGGCCGAGGTGCTGACGGAGGATGCCGCCGCTGCGGTGGAAAGGCTTGCGAGACAGGGGCGCTCCTTTGATCTGATCTTTATGGATCCACCCTATCATAAGGAGCTGGAACGGCAGGTACTTGAGAAAATTGCTGTCTGCGGCATCCTGGACAGGGGAGGACAGATTATTGTGGAAGCTGCTGCGGATACGGAATTTTCTTATCTGGAAGAGCTTGGCCTGCGGATTAGCCGCGTGAAGCGGTATCAGACTAACCAGCATGTATTCATTGAAATGATAAAAGAAGAGGATGGAAGGGCAGAATGAGAATCGGAATATATCCGGGAAGCTTTGATCCGGTTACGCTCGGACATCTGGATATCATTATGCGGGCTACCAGGCTGGTGGATCTTCTGGTAATCGGCGTATTGAAGAACAGCTCGAAGAAGGCGCTCTTCTCTGCTCAGGAGAGGGTGGAATTGCTTGAGAGAGCGACGAAAGGGATATCCGGTGTCACAGTGGAGTCCTACGACGGACTTTTGGTGGAATTCGCGCGGGAGAGAGGGGCTTCTGTCCTTGTGAGAGGCCTTCGCGCGGTTACGGATTTTGAATATGAGCTGCAGCTGGCACAGACCAATCATAAGCTGAACCCGTTTGTGGATACGGTGTTTCTGACAACGAGTGTGGATTATGCGTATCTGAGTTCGAGCATTGTAAGAGAGATCGCGAGCTACGGCGGAGATATCAGTCAGTTCGTACCGGCTGCTATTATCGATACCATATATGAAAAATATCAGAACAGATAAAATAATAAAAGTGAGGAGACCGTGTTATGGCCAGCAGAATTGAACAGTTAATTGAAGATATTTATGAGTTCATTGAAAGCTGCAAGATGCAGCCGTTATCAAATACCAAGGTTGTCGTTCCCAAGGATGAGCTGTATGACCTGCTTGATGAGCTGAGGCTTCGCACGCCGGATGAGATTAAGCGTTATCAGAAGATTATTAACAATAAAGACGCAATTATCGCAGACGCGGAGGAGAAGGCGGCGGGCATTATTAAGAATGCTCAGGATCAGGCTGCGGCCCTGGTGAATGAGAATGAGATCATGCAGCAGGCCTATGCGCAGGCAGATCAGATGCTTGCGGACGCGAATGCGCAGGCGGATCAGATTGTGGGTTCGGCGGAGGCCGAGGCGGATGAGGTCAGGAGAGGCGCGTTAGCGTACGCGAATGATCTTCTGACTCAGGTGGAGAATATTCTTGGCAACGCGTATGAGAGTGTGAATGCCAAGTACGCGGCGATTGTGAATTCACTGAAGGATAATCTGGATATTGTGGTGAATAACCGCGCCGAGATTTACCGCCAGTTAGTGCCCGGCGATTACGGCGATGCGCCGCAGGAAGGCACGGGAGAGGAAAATCAGGCCTATCCGGAGAACGGGGACGGGGAGTATGCGCAGGAGGATTTTAACTTCGACGAGAATACATTTCTGAACGACGCCGAGTAAGGTGAGGCACACATTCAGGATGCATGTTAGAGCCATGTCAGGCACCAGATCCGGGCGAGGATTGCAGCGAAAAGTGCGCTGAGCAGGCGGGCGGCCAGATACCGGCCCGTGCGCAGCCCGGCCTCTGTGGTAACACTGAGTGTCTGAGCGAGGCCGGATAACCCGCCGAATGCGGCCGCGGCCGCCACGCCGGGAATTCGGATAAGGAGAGGCGCTTTTAAGGCGGCGACGGCATGGATTCCGGTTGTGGTTTCCAGAACTCCTGACAGAATACAGGGAATGGGGCCGTTCCCGGCGACGGAGTGCAGAATGCTCGACAGCACGGAGAAGAGGATGATATACCCTCCCGATTTGACCAGAATCCGGAAGGAATCCAGAATCGCCTCGTCCGTTTCTTCGATGATACTGCGGGAGCCTCCGGCCGGTATGCGCGGCTTTTCTAATGACGCCGCAGACAGGGAGGTATTTGCTTTCCTGCGCCCGGGACAAAACAGCAGGCGGGCGGACAGAATAGAGGAGATCCAGACAATCGCGCAGAGTACCGGCCCGAAGGCGGGAATTCCGAGCTGGTCGGAGGCGGCGTAGTTGATGAGAAACATCGGGCTGACGTTGTTGCACAGGGCAACGATATACTCTGCCTCTGTCCTGGAGATGTCCCTGCGCAGAGAAAGATCGGATGCGGCCTTTGCGCCTGCGGGAAGACCCGAGAGAAAGCCTAAGAAGGCGGGATAGCAGCCATACGGGGAGAGACCGAACAGGATGCGGCCGACTCTCTTAAGGCGTGCGGCCACAATTGCCGTGATTCCGAACCGGATACACAGATCGGATAGAATAAGACATGGGAGCAGGGACGGCAGGACGCTCTCAAACCAGAGCAGCAGCCCGTCTCTTGCGCCGGCAAAGGATGCCGCCGGGAAGCAGAATAACAGAGCGGGAAGCAGAAGAAAGAGATATTTCATGCCGTCACCGAAGAAATTAGAATTATGATATAGTTATGAATCAGACAGACACACTATGACAGAAAGAGGGAACTTGATATGGAAAAGAAGAGAATTCCCGCAAGGGAGGAACTGAATCAGAAGGATACCTGGGCAATGGAGGATCTGTTTGCCTCGGATGAAGACTGGAGGAAGGACTATGAGGCGCTGAAGGCAGAACTTCCTTCCATCCGGGACTATGAAGGCAGACTTGCGGATAACGCTGGAACGCTGCTTGCCTGTCTGAAGACGGCTTCGGATATGAGCTGCCGCCTCCAGAGACTTTATGTGTACGCGGGACAGAAGTCGCATGAGGATACCGGCAAAGCGTTCTATCAGGATATGGACAGCAGGGCGCAGCTTCTGGCTGTGGAGATGGACGGTGCGCTGTCCTTTATGACTCCGGAGATTATGAGCATTCCGGAGGAGAAGCTGGAAGAATTCTTCCGCGAGGAAGAGGGACTTGGGCTTTACCGGATTAAGATTGAACGGATGCTTCGCAGGAAGGAGCATGTGCTTACGAAGGAGCTTGAGGCGGTACTTGCCAAGGCGGGAGAATTGGGGAACGCACCTTCCGAAATTTATTCCAGATTCAACAATGCGGATATTACATTCCCGGACGCGGCGGGAAGCGACGGGGAGCCTGTACAGCTGACGAGCGGTACATTCATTCCCTGCCTGATGAGCCAGGATCGCGTGCTGAGAAAGGATGCGTTTGAGAAGCTGTATTCGGTCTATGCATCCCATATCAACACGCTTGCCGCGGTCTATGCGGCCAATGTCAGGCAGGAGGCGTTCTTTGCAGGCATGAGAAAGTATCCGTCCTCCATGGCGATGGAGCTGTCCGGGGGAAATATTCCGGTGTCCGTCTATACGAACCTCATTGAGACGGTTCACCGCCACCTGGATCTGATGTACCGCTATGTCTCCCTGAGAAAGAAACTGATGGGGCTTGAGGAGCTTCATATGTACGATGTCTATGTGCCGGTGGTTGCGGACGCGGCAAGGGTGATTCCGTATGAAGAGGCGAAGAAGATGGTGCTTGAGGGGCTGGCTCCGCTTGGAGAGGAGTATTGCTCGCATTTGCGGGAGGGCTTTGAGAACCGCTGGATCGATGTATATGAGAATAAGGGAAAGAGGACGGGCGCGTATTCCTGGGGAGCTTACGGGACGCATCCGTATGTGCTGCTGAATCATCACGAAGATCTGGAGCATGTCTTTACGCTGGCTCATGAGATGGGACATGCCCTGCATACCTATTACTCGAACGCGTCCCAGCCGTTTGAATATGCCGGGTACCGCATCTTTGTGGCCGAGGTAGCGTCCACCTGCAATGAGGCGCTGCTGATGAATCACCTCTTAAGCAAGTCCACAGATCGGAAGGAGAGGGCCTACCTGATTAACAGCTTCTTGGAGAAGTTCCGCGGTACCCTTTACCGCCAGACCATGTTTGCGGAATTCGAGATGCTGACGCATGAGATGGCGGCGAACGGGACGACACTGACCGCACAGGTGCTCTGCGATACTTACTATAATCTGAACAGTAAGTATTTCGGGCCGGATATGGTGTCAGATCCTCAGATTGCCTATGAATGGGCGAGGATTCCTCATTTCTATACGCCGTTCTACGTCTATCAGTATGCTACCGGCTTCTCGGCGGCGATCGCGCTGTCCAGGCGTATCTTAAAGGAAGGGGAGAGCGCGGTTCGGGATTATATCGGGAAGTTCTTAAGTGCCGGGGATTCGGCGGATCCGATTGACGTGCTGAAGGCGGCCGGAGTGGATATGAGCTCGCCCAAGCCGATAGAAGAAGCGCTCGGACTGTTCGAAGAGCTGCTTGGGCAGATGGAAGAGCTTACGAAGGAGGGACTGTAAAAGCAAAAGGCCGGGAAGATGTGTCCCGGACGGCAGAATCCGAAGAAGGACAGGAATGCCTGGTTTCAGCAGGAAGAGTCCGGCGGTTCATGGATGGTCAGTTGCTTTCCGGAACCGCCGGACTCTTCTTTGCTTTTAGAATTGTGCGGCTGATCCCTCCCGGATCAACCGAAGGGTTTCTTCTTCGATTCTGCGATCCTTGAAATAGAATTCCTTATCATGCTCATTCACCTCACGCAGAATCCGGCAGGGATTTCCGACCGCTACGACGTGATCCGGCAGGTCTTTGGTTACAATACTCCCGGCTCCCACCACCACGTTGTCGCCGATGGTAATGCCCGGGACAATGATGGCGCCTGCGCCGATCCAGCAGTTTTTGCCGATCCGGACGGGGGCGTTGTACTGATACCCCTTCTCTCTTAACTCCGGAAGAATGGGATGCCCCGCGGTCGCTACAATGACACGTGGACCAAACATGGTGTAGTCTCCGACATAAATGTGAGTGTCATCCACCATAGTGACACCGAAATTACAATAGACCTTCTTCCCAAAGTGAATGTGCTTTCCGCCGAAATTCGAATAGAACGGCGGTTCAATATAACAATCGTCGCCAAGCTCCGCGAACATCTCACGAAGCATCTGATTTCTTTTTGCAAGCTCCGAGGGACGGGTGTGATTAAATTCGTACAGCCGGTCAAGACACCGGAGCTGTTCCTGCATGATTTCATCATCGCCGGGATCATAAAGCTCTCCCGTGTGCATCTTCTCTTTTATTGCGTTCATCTGCATGCATTATGTCCTTTCTTAATCTGATAACCGGGATACCGGTTTTTTCATGTTGATTTCGGAAACAGGATCAGTCCTCTGGTATATTCGTTCCGCAGATGCCTGCCTGATGAGGTTTCCCGGATATGGCGGGCAAGCTCCGAGGCGCGAAGATCCGATTGAAAGTCTGCCCTCTCCTTTGGGGAGAGCGTCTCTTCCTCCAGGGCCGGTTTTGTGATAACGGGAATCCGGCTGTTTTGCCGGATGGCCTTTAAAAGGGGAGCGGCGGATTTCCTGAAGCCTAGAATCCGGGCATAGGAAGCTGCTTCTTCCGTCTTCCGGATGTCTAGAATCAGGCGCATCAGAATCCGATCCATGCGGGTTCTGGTGTATTGTCTGGACTTTAAGGCCGCCGCGAATTCCTGGAAGGAAAGGGTGTGCCGGCTCAGCGCGCGGATCCGGTTCGCAAGATCCGGCGTGATATCCGGAAAGGAAGCGAGTGTGGTTTCCTGAAGGAATGTGAGCCGGTAGAATAAATAAGGGGTGTAATCGTCCTGCGTGAGAATTCCGTCTGCGAGCGCTTCCCGAAGGATAGGACGGCAGGCGGGAGGAACGGCATGGCGCAGAACTTCTTCCGTCGCAGGGGATTCTTTTGTGTGTCCGCTCTCCTTCCGGGCAGAGGTCAGGGCGGCGCGGACCGCGCTTGCGGACGGATAGGAGGATGCCGGATCCGGTCCGTTCGCAAGCGTGCTGTCGTGATATCCGCTGCCGATTCGGGGAATGGTATATGGCGTAATCGGGCTGTGCAGGGATTGCAGAGCCAGGCAGTATTCCACTCCCAGGATATTATTCGGCAGAGCAAGGAGCCCCGCAAGCTCCGGATCCTTCGGCCAGGCGGCGGAAAAGGCAAGCTGTCTGGCAGCGGGGTATGAGATTCCTTCTCTCAGGCGGCTTTTCAGCTCCAGTCGGAAGCGATCCGGTTCCGAGGCAAGAAGGGCTGCGGTACGGGATAACAGCCCGATATCCCCGCATTCGCTTCCGAAGGAGAGGTAATCTATGCAGGAGAGCGCGGTCAGAAGCGATATGGCCCCCCTTGCGAAACCTTCGGCGCTTGCCAGCGCGAAGGAGCAGGGGAGTTCTATCACAAGATCGGCCCCTCCCGCAAGGGCCATGCCGGTTCTGGCGTATTTATCAATGATTGCGGGAGCGCCCCGCTGAACATAATCGCCGCTCATGACAATGAGGATGAAATCGGCGCCGGTCTGCCGCCTGGTCTCTTCGATGTGGTAGGCGTGTCCGTTATGGAAGGGATTGTATTCCGCGATAATGGCTGCTGTTCTCATGCTTCCTCCATTCCGCGCGGTTATGTGCCGGAGTAACAGGCCTTAGGGTACCGCGCCTGTACAGACTTCATCCCTACTATAGCATATCGGCGGGATCCGGTCAATTCATTAGCAATCTGTATTGTTTATTTGACAAAAAAACTGAATATGACTCTTGTATCCTGGGAAGGGTTGGATTATAATAGTCCTAGGTTACAAAACGAAAGGAGATATGATTGTGGGATTCATTGATTCAATCAAGGAAAGAGCAAGGAAGAATATTAAGACTATCGTACTGCCTGAGACCGAGGACAGGAGAACCTATGAAGCGGCGGCACAGACCCTGAAGGAAGGGAACGCGAAGCTGATTCTGGTCGGCAGCGAAGAGGTTGTGAAGAAGAATTCGGAGGGACTTGATATTACTGGCGCGCAGATCATCGATCCGGCTAAGACGGACAAGCTCGATGAGTATGTGGACCTTCTTTTTAAGCTGAG